>WOZB01000142.1 GCA_011620445.1 Anaerolineaceae bacterium
TAAAAATGATACGAGGCGTCCCACTTTCAAATGGATTATACACTTTTTGCAGTAGGCTCATCATTTTATTCTTCTTCGTCTGCAAATAAGGTGCTGATATAGTCTGGTGTGAAGATTTCCTCCAGGGACCCGGTACTCTTGAACCTTAACCCTATGGAATGATTCTTTGAGACGATGGGGATCCAGGTAGATCTCGCCAGCGCTTCCCAATCAAGTCGGTTGTGTTCGAGCGTTTTTTTGAACCAGGCTTCACCCTTATTCATCAGGTTCTGTCCGTAGATTTTATTAAAGTATTGCTTGATCTCGCCTTCAATTTGCTGCCGGGCATAGTTTGCTAAAACAACGATAAGAGCGTAGGCCAGAACCAGGCCATTGATCCACAGTGCGTTTTCAATATAAAAATCCAGGATGGCAGATCCAACTTTGCCAAGGAGCCCACGGCTGATCGTATCAATCATAGGAGCCCTTCCATTATAAGGGACGGCTGTAACGAAACCGTCCCTTTTTTCTGTATATTGCTGTTGGGTTTACATTTCCTCGTCGGGTGCGCCAGCGACCTTCTCCCAGGCTTTTTGTTTATTCAGATAGAAGAACCAGGCGACAGCGAGTAGGACGACCAAAACCACCAGACCTATTGCACCACCGAGCCATTGGGTGAGGTTGGTGAAGAGCCAACCGGGCCATAGGAAGCCGTCGGAGATGCTGGTGATCTGCACGGCACCTTCAGGCATTTCAAAGCCAGCTTCAACTGCTGCTTGTGTAAAGGTCGGGGCCATGCTGCTGGCGATATAGAATCCAACGATCAGTTCCAACGTGCCAGCTACAATCATCCGTACGATGTTGCCTTTCATTACTGGAGCAAAAAGTGCCACGATGAAGGGTATTACGGCTAAATCTGCAAACAGAATGACCTTGTTGCCAGGCAGGATGATGCTCAATAGAATGGCAATCGGGACCAGTACCAGAGCCGCCGAAATGGCGGCTGGGTGACCGATCAGGATGGCCGAATCGAGTCCGATGTAGATTTCACGATCGGAGGCGCGCTTCTGCATGAATTCACGAGCAGCTTCGGAGACCGGGATCAGGCCTTCCATCAGGATGGAGACCATGCGGGGGAGGAGTAACATCACAGCGGCCAGATTCATCCCAACGCCAAGGATTTTACTAATGGTGACCATAGCAGATTGGCCCTCGGGAACATTGAAAGCGTAGGCCAGAATGCCAAGGACCAGGCCAATGATTAGGCCCAGGATGACGGGCTCGCCGAACAGGCCCCATCTCTTGCGGATGGTATCCGGGTCGGCTTTGAGATCGCGCAGGCCGGGAATCTTCTCGAAGATCCAGTTGACCAGAATAGCAAATAGCACACCGGGGGCCGAGGCGAGGTGGGGGATGGAAATGCCGGGCACATTGTAGAAAGATTGCACAGCCTTGGCCGTCCAGTCTGCCAGGAACAAGGCGAAGGCAGCTGCGATGGCTGCGGCAATCAGACCATAGACCAGGTTGTTGGTTACGATGGAGACAAGCGAACCCAGGAAGGCGAAGTGCCAGAAGTTCCAAATATCCACGTTGAGGGTTTTGGTCAGGCGGGTAACCAGTAGAACCAGGTTGACCAACAGAGCAATCGGGATGACGGCCAGGCCAACGTTTGTGCCAAAGGCGATGGCAGCCGCAGAGGGCCAGCCGACGTCGTAAACTGTCCTTTCAATGCCCAGATTTGTCACCAATGCTTGCCCGACACCCGTCAATGAGCCCCACATCAAGTCGATGATGAGGTTAATGCCAATGAAGGCGATGCCCACGGTGATGCCGGCGCGAAATGCGCGTCCGAATTTGGCGCCAAGGATCAGCGCCAAAATAATGATGATGATTGGCAGCATAACAGTGGCACCGAAGGTATCAAAAAACAATTTTATTGCTGAAAGAATTGAATCTAACATTTATCTCTCCTTTGTTAAAAAAAATAAAAGGGATTGCGATTTGATCAGTCTTTCAGTATTTCTACGATTTGTTCAATAACATCCTCCTTTCCAATTCCTGTGAGGAATGCCAGAGTTTGAATTACCGGTATGTCTTTATCTACAGAGACCGGTGTCGTCGTGACGATCAGGTCGGCATCTTGCGCAAGGCTTGGTACTTCAGACGCCTTGCATTGACGGATATTGACACTGATATCACGGTCATATAAGGCCTCCTCGATGGCTTTCGCGACGACAGTGGATGTAGCAATCGCTGTTCCGCACGCTACTAGTATGTTCTTTTTCTCTACCATTTAACTCTCCTTAAAAACGAATTGTGATGAGTGACCTTATAAGGCTATTGTAGATGGTTTCAATCAGAATTACAAAAATCCTCCATCAGCCGGCCTTGTTTTTCAGTGTGGCAATTAATTCATCCGGTGAGTTAATATTCATCAACGTTTCAATCAGGCTTGGGTTTTGGAGGACGCCCGCAATTTCCTGAAGCATCTCAATCTGCGCCTTAGGTTGGTCCAAAGCAAGGAGGAAAACCAGTTTTACTTCAACCGTATCTTCCGGGCTAGCCATATTGTGGAAGATCACCGGATGGGTCAGGGTTGCCATCGCCACGCCCGGCTTCAACACATGTTCCACGTCGGTGTGGGGGATGGCGGCGTTGATTTTCCCATTCAGTGGCATCCCGGTGGGCATGGACTGCTCCCGGGTCAGCGCGGCCTGGACGAACGAATCTTTGACCAGGCCGGCTGCCAAAAGACGATCTCCCAGCGCGGACACGACATCTCCAGCGTCCTTGGCGGGGTAGTTCAAGAGTATTGCAGACTTTACCAGCAGGTTACACAATGCTTTCATTTAGTCCTCTCCAAAATTGTCCTTAATTAATGTTTCCAATGCTTGTGTGGCTTGTTCAGCATCATCACCTACAGCGTTGATCTCGATCTCATGATCCTGCATGACACCTAAGGTAAGTACACTTAAAATGCTCTTTGCATTCACTTCGTTAGTCGCATCGGTAAGGTTTTGGATGGTGATATCGCTGTAAAATTTATTGGCTGTTTGCACGAATAAAGAGGCTGGACGGGCATGCAGGCCAGCGGGGTGGGTGACTTTAATCCTGATTGTGGATTTCATTGTGCTCCTTTGCAGATCAATCTTAATGGTTAGAAAAGTAATAGCTCTGGCGTTTCTAATGCCTTCACGAGATCGGAAAGGAATTCCGCTGCTACAGCCCCGTCAACTATCCGGTGGTCGGCCG
>WOZB01000116.1 GCA_011620445.1 Anaerolineaceae bacterium
AACAATCTTCTGAGGTTAATAATGGGTTAATGATATATCTCAGGCCTATGCAAACGGCTTGAGCCAGATAGAATTGTTCAATGCAAGCCTCACTGAAAATAAACCTCTCCCAAATCGCTATTGCCTGGTATTTGTTTACAAAACCTAACCAACGGGTCCGGTTTTAGCCAGCCATTCTCAGAAACAAAACCCCGGAACCCAAAACCGGGGTTTTTTTATGCCAATTTTATTTAGGAGAATGTCATGATGAAAAAGCAAGATGATGTGAGCAAGACAAAAACCTCCGTAAACCCCATATTCACCACGAAGTTAGGGGTTTTGCTGGTTACTTTGGGCTCTGCCGTTGGCCTGGGTAATATTTGGAAGTTTCCAGCCCTAACTGGTATGAATGGTGGAGCAGCCTTCGTCCTTATTTACCTCCTGTGCGCGGTGGTGCTTGGCCTTCCGGTCATGCTTGCCGAACATGCCATGGGACGTGAAGGCCGGAAAGACGTTATTGGCACCATGCAAAAATTGGCCCCCAAGAGCCTCTGGTGGGTCATTGGAGCCATAGGCATTTTGGCGGCTTTCCTGATCATGTCCTTTTACTCGGAGGTGGCTGGTTGGGTTGTGGCTTACATTGGCAAGGCTGTCACCCTCGGCAGACTCTCCACCGACCCTGCCACCAACTCCCAAATCTTTACAGATTTGGTCACTGATCCTGCTCAATCGCTAATTTGGCAGTGGGTCGTTTTACTGGCCACCGGGCTGATCATTGCTCTTGGTGTCGTAAAAGGTATAGAAGCCACCATTAAGCGCTCTCTACCTTTGCTCTTTGTTCTGCTTGTTATCGTGATTGTACGTAGTGTCACTCTTCCTGGGGCTGCCGCAGGGCTTGAATTCCTTTTCAAACCGGACTGGTCAAAAGTAACTTTTACTACCGTACTGACGGCGCTTGGATTGGCTTTCTTCAAGCTCTCAGTGGGTATGGGCTGCATGATGACCTACGGGGCTTACTTCCGCAAGGATCAGGATATCCCGGTTACAGCTACCCGCATCGTGCTTCTGGACTTGCTGATTTCGATGATGGCGGGTCTGGCTATCTTCCCAGCTGTGTTTGCTTTTGGATTTGAACCCACTGCGGGAGCATCGCTGCTTTTTATTACCATTCCGGCAGTTTTTGCTTCTATGCCCTTTGGTAACTTCTTTATGATTATCTTCTTTTTCCTGACCGCTCTGGCAGCTATGGGTGCCATTCTCTCCCTCCTGGAGGTTATCACTTCATACCTCGAAAACAACTTCAAACTCAAGCGTGCTACCGCGACGGCCGTTACGATTGGCGGCATCGCCCTTTTTGGAGTGCCAGCCGCACTTTCCAACAGCAGCACTGCGAGCTGGTTGGTTTTTGGAAAGACTTTCTTCGACTTTTATGACTTTGTCACTTCCAACATTTTGCTGACGGTGGGTGGCTTGCTGATTTCCATCTTTGTCGGATGGGTGTGGAAATACCCCAAACTGAACGCCCAGTTAAGCAACCAGGGCGAGCTTCAGAACGAAAAGGTAAACAAATTCTTCTTCTTTATGCTCAAGTTTGTTACCCCTGTGCTCATCTTCCTGATCTTGCTTTCCGGTTTTGGCCTGGTCAAATAAATGCAAAAAGCTTCCGAAAGGGAGCTTTTCTGCTCTACTCTCACTCAGCACCATCCGCTGAATCTTATTGGAGAAAGCAAGATGCCGGTTTAGCTGCGGTGATCCCCCTGTAAAGGTATAATCCAAGCCATGACTGTATTCGTCTCCCTCGATCTTGAAACCACTGGCCTCGACCCAAACACCGACTCGATTATTGAAATCGGGGCGGTCAAATTTAATGAAAACAGAGTAGAAGCGGAATATTCAACCCTTATCAACCCCCGCAAACCCATCTCTCAGTTCATCACCAATCTAACCGGGATTACCAACACGATGGTGATGAACGCGCCTTTTCTCATGGATGCTCTGCCAGATCTGGTCCGTTTTGTGGGGGATGCCATTATCATCGGGCAGAACATTGCATTTGACTTAAGTTTCCTGCATAAAGCCGGTCTTTTCCGCAATAATCAAAACATTGATACTTACGAGTTGGCTTCCGTATTGCTGCCAACTTCGCCGCGCTACAACCTTAGCGCACTGGCCCAGCAGCTCGGTGTTGTACAGACTGCTGCCCATCGTGCCCTGGATGATGCCCAGACTGCCCGCCAGGTTTTCCAAGTTCTAAACAAAAACATTAGTGAACTGCCTGTCAAGCTGATTGCCGAAATCGTTCGTCAATCCGATGCTGTGGACTGGAAAGCAGAATTGCCTTTCAGATGGGCTCTTCAGAAAAAGAACCAGGAGGGCATCCAGGTCCGCAGGGTTTCAGAAGAATCTGATTTTGATCTGGAATTTGCGCGTCCTGCCAGGGTAAAGCCTCTCGAACCCAGGGAAGTTCCAACACCACTCGATGCCGATAAAATCGCTGAAACCCTGGAACCGGGCGGCGAATTTTCCAGGCATTTTCCTGAATTTGAGCATCGTTCCCAGCAAGTGCAGGTGCTGAAATCTGTAGCCAATGCATTCTCGCGGGGCGATCACCTACTCGTTGAAGCGGGTACAGGAACTGGCAAATCGCTTGCTTATCTCATTCCTGCTGCCTATTGGGCGCTGCAGAACGAAGAACGGGTGGTCATCTCCACCAATACCATTGCCCTGCAGGACCAACTCATCAAAAAAGATATTCCTGACCTCAAAGAAGCCCTCAATATGGAAATCCATACCGCAGTTCTCAAAGGCCGCGGTAACTACCTTTGCCCCAGGAGATTGACCTTGATGCGCAAGCGCGGTCCTGAAAACATAGATGAATTGCGCGTTTTAGCCAAGGTGCTGGTTTGGCTGCAGAGCAGCAAGAGTGGAGACCGCAGCGAAATCAATCTTAACGGCCCTATTGAACGCCAGGTTTGGTCGCGCATATCAGCAGAAGATGAAGGCTGCCGCCTGGAAAACTGCCTTAAACGCTCGGGGGGGCGCTGCCCATTTTATAAAGCCCGTATGGCAGCTGAAGCCGCGCATATTATCGTAGTCAACCACGCCTTGCTGCTAGCCGACGCGGCTACTCAAAACCGGGTTCTACCGGCTTACAATTACCTGATTGTGGATGAAGCCCACCATCTTGAATCTGCCACCACCGAGGCGATGTCATATCGATTACGTGCCACAGATGTTACCCGGCTGATC
>WOZB01000095.1 GCA_011620445.1 Anaerolineaceae bacterium
AGTAAGGCGATATCGTGGTCGAGCTTTTTGCTCAACAGGTGCCCAATATGGTAAATAATTTCGTTTTTCTGGCGCGTGAGGGCTACTACGACGGCACCAAGTTCCATCGTGTAATCCGGGATTTCATGGTGCAGGGCGGCGACCCTACCGGCACCGGACGAGGCGGCCCAGGCTATTCCTTCCGCGATGAATTTGACTCCAAACTGCGCCACAATAAAGCCGGCATACTCTCCATGGCCAATGCCGGGCCCAATACCAACGGCTCGCAATTTTTCCTGACTACGGTCCCCACACCCTGGTTGGACGGCAAACATGCCGTTTTTGGACAGGTTGTTGAAGGTCTGGATGTGCTCTTATCCATCCCTCCGCGCGACCCCATGCTCTTGGATTCGCCAGCAGTCAGCCTGCAAAGTGTTGAGATTGAAGAAGCCTGATTTTTGGGAGTTCGCTTGAAAACTTACGCAATTGACGGCCATTCCCTTACCATCGCTGACGTCATCAGGGTTGCCAGCGACCCCGGCATTCAGATCAAGATTGCTGCTGAAGCCATCCCTATTATTGAACGGGCAGCCAATGCGGTTCAGGATTTTGTTGCCCAGGGGAAGATTGCTTATGGTATAACCACCGGCTTTGGTGCTTTCAAAGACCGCTTGATCCCAGGTGAAGATGTGGAGAAATTGCAGGAAAACATTCTCCTGAGCCACGCAGTTGGAACAGGTGCGCTATTGGATGAAAAAGCCGTGCGGGCCATGATCCTTATCAGGGCCAATACGCTTACGCAGGGGCATTCCGGCATCCGTTTGACCACGATTGAACGGATGCTCGACCTGTTAAATTTCAACATCATTCCCCTGATTCCTTCAAAAGGTTCGCTGGGTGCCAGTGGGGACCTTGCGCCACTCGCACATATGTCGCTGCCCCTGATTGGCCGAGGAGAGGTGTTTTATCACGGCAGGCAAATGCACTCTGCAGAGGCGCTACAAGAGGCAGATTTGACCCCGATTAAGTTGAGCGCGAAAGAAGGCCTTGCGCTGACGAATGGCACCACTCTGATGACCGCGCTGGGATGCTTTGCGGTGGCTGACGGCTTGAACCTTATCCACTCGGCCAACGTGGCCGCAGCTCTCTCGCTTGAAGCCCAAAACGGCACTTTGCGCGCTTTTGACGCCCACATCCATGAACACCGCCCTCAGGCTTGCCAAATTGAAACGGCAGCCGAGATGCGTGCGTTGCTTGAAGGTTCAAGCCTAACCCGACCAGACGATCCGAGAAATATACAGGATGCCTACACCTTGCGCTGTATCCCCCAGGTGCATGGTGCGGTTCATTCAGCTATTCTCTACGCGCAAAACGTGATTAATATTGAGCTTAATGCCGTAACCGACAACCCTCTGCTCTTCTTTGACCACGGTGAAGCGCGGGTCGTTTCGGGAGGTAATTTCCACGGTGAACCACTTGCCCTGGCGCTTGATTTTTTGAGCATCGCGCTGACGGACCTGGGAAACATGTCTGAACGGCGCATTGCCAAGCTGGTGGATAACCGCAGCGATACAAACCCCTATCCGCCTTTCCTAACCGAACGCGGCGGCCTAAATTCTGGTTTCATGATCCTGCAGTACACTGCTGCAGCGCTGGCATCGGAGAATAAAACCCTCTCCCATCCCTCCAGCACGGATAGTATTCCCTCATCGGGCAACGTGGAAGATCACGTCTCCATGGGGGCCAATTCGGCACTGCATGCCCTGGAAGTAATCAAAAACCTCACCACGATCATTGCCGTGGAAATCCTTTCGGCCTGCCAGGCAGTCGATTTTCGCCTGCAAAAAGACCCTAAAGCTCAATTGGGTGTGGGGACAGGAAAGGCTTATCGCATCGTCAGGGAGCAGATTCCTTTCATCCCGGAGGATACTTACCTGAAGCCCTATCTGGAAAAAATAAACGATCTAGTAAGCAGCCAGGCTTTCGCCCACCTGATTTAATTAAATCTAAACTTGATTAATCCTAAAGGCTGATTAATCCCCGGACCAAACCCCGGGGATTTTTGTATGGCAATACGGGCAATGCCCCTGCTTGATACGGTTAACCCTGGGGTGGAAGCCATCGCGTTCAACCAACACTTCCCCGCAGCTATGGCAGCGTGTTGGCAGCTCCACGCCGGCATTACCTACGTAGATGTACTTTAAGCCGGCATTGCGGCCGATTGAAACCGCGTTTTGGATGCTACGCATAGAGGTCGGCGCGGCGGCATCATATTCATAATTTGGGTAATACTTGCTGATGTGCCAGGGGGTGACTTTGCCCAGGTTACCGGCAATGAAAGCTGCCAGACCTTCGAGTTGAGTCTGGTCATCATTTAAGCCTGGAACCAGCAAAGTGGTCACTTCAAGCCAGATTCCCTCCCGCACCATGGCTTCACAGGAATCAAGAACCGGCTGAAGGTGGGCACCCATATAGCGCTTGCAGACAGCATCGTCAAAGGCTTTGATATCCACATTAGCCGCATCCAACCAGGTAGCCATATCCTTGACGACTTCTTTTTGCATATAACCGTTGGTGACGAAGACATTTCTTAATCCGTTGGCTTTGGCAATTCTGCCAACATCGCGGCAATACTCGTAGAAAATTGTTGGTTCTGTGTAAGTGTAGGCGATGGACTCGCATCCGCTTGCCAGAGCCCTGGCAACCACATTTTCAGGTGTCGTGAATGGTATATCTTCTATGGAGGTCATATCGCAAGTCTGGGAGATTTCCCAGTTCTGGCACCAGGCGCAGCGAAAATTACAACCTGGTGAGGCAATGGAGTAAGCTTGGCTGCCCGGGAGGAAGTGGAAGAGCGGTTTCTTCTCGATGGGGTCAGCATGTTCCGCAATGAGATGGCCGTAATCCAGAGAGAAAAGTTTTTGGTCTTTGTGTAAGCGCACCTTACAAACACCCGCCTTGCCTGGGGAAATCCGGCAAGCATGCGCGCACAGGTGGCAAGCGATATGGCCATCTTCCAGGAGCGTATAAAAATCAGCCTCTTGCATTCGATCCTTTCTTTCAGAACTGCTTGGCAATCCCAAACTCAATGGTCTGGCTTTATTAAGTAAGTATACAGAGCTTGTTTGAATGAATGCAAGAAAAGCAGGGAATGATCTTTAGTTTTCTTGCCGCTGAACAAGCCGCTTTACGATTAATTAGGCCTACTGTCGGGCAGAAAGGTGAGGATATAATTTGAATATTCACAA
>WOZB01000247.1 GCA_011620445.1 Anaerolineaceae bacterium
GATAGCACCTGCCTTAAGACCGAGTGAGGCATTGCGCTTGCCTCGGCCCCAGACAACATTTCTTATTTTGTTATTCTGAGCGCGCGAAGAATCTTCGATTGGCAACTTACTGCTTGAAGACCCTTCACAAGTGGGGTTTAGGATGACAAACCCGGAGAAAAGGATCCGGAGAACTTCTACATCGAAAAACGTTCGCATTATTGGGTAAAAATGCCGGATACAACATGAGCCAAAAACACCGATACCATTCTCTTCATTGCGAGTAAAATTAAGACACATTGTTTCCACCTTTTAAGGAGGGGCCATGAAGAAAGATATACTTATTTTCGTCCTAATTGGCTGCCTGGTCTTGCTGGCAAGCTGCATTACCGTGGTGATCCCAACCGCAGCCCCTGTCCCCACCCAGATTCCCACCTCAGTTCCGCCCACTGCTACACAGTTGCCTGCAAGCCCAACGCCGGCTCCAACGGCTACACCCACACCTGCACAACCAAGCCCAGACCCAGCCCCCACGGAGTCAGTACTCAAGAGTGCCATGGTTGGCTTTCCGCCCAATGGTTTCGTGCTGTATTACGACCCGATCAAATGGGAAGCCAAACCTCATGAGCATATAGCAGGAGCATGGATTTTGGAATCCAGAGAAATTGACGGCTGTGTCATTAAGCAGTTGCTTGGCCACGGATACGACCCCAATCAGACTCCGCTGACCACGGAAATGCTGAATTTCAGCGGCATTGAGATCACCTACAAGGTCTGGCGCGATAAGGATACGCATTTCCCGGCCATCGTGGGTTACTACTGGGACAACAACAACGGCTGCGCAGAGGTCTTCGTTGAAGACAACCCCGAAGAGTGCCTGGCCGCTGCTCAGCAAGTGATCAAAGACTCAGCAGCCCACGGGTTTGCAAATTAATTTTCTGAGTAATCGGAAAGTTGGCAGCCTCGACATTGCCTGATTTTTGTAAGGGAGGGATAAGTTTTTCTGCGTCCCCTTTGTATTTTCCTTACAACAAGAAACACGCGGGCTGGCCTCACAAGACAGTTCGGATTGCCCCTAGGTCAAGAAAAGTCAGCGAAAATAAAACCAGATTGCCGCGCAAAAGATGCTTGCAAAGACTGATGAAGGCAGTAGGTCTGGCTTTGCCAAGCAAATAGCGCCATTGGCTGAGCCAAGCAGTTAATGATTGACAGTTAATGATGATAGATAAGATCTAAGTAAACAGATGTTATAATTATTTACTGACCAATAATTAGTAGATTGGAATAAATCATGAATAGATTGACCTTTTTACAGCCGAAAGGGATTGCTATTTTCTTGGTCATGGTAATTGCATCGCTAGGTCTTGCCCTCGGTGTTTCCACTTTTGTTAATGCAGCTACCGCACCCGGCCTAGGTACGGCTGAGAGTTTTGCGGTACTGGGAGCTTCGACAGTGACCAATACCGGCTCTTCGATTATCAATGGAGATTTGGGGGTTTCACCTGGCACAGCGGTTACAGGTTTTCCTCCTGGTCTGGTCGTGCCTCCAGGAGCAATCCACGCGGCTGACGCGGTCTCTCTCCAAGCCCAAACGGATGTCACCGTTGCGTACAACACTCTTGCGGGACAGCCTTGTGATGTTAATTTGACAGGCGTGGATCTGGGTGGACTAACGCTCACACCTGGTGTCTATTGTTTTGATTCGTCAGCTCAACTAACAGGAAAGCTCACGCTCAACGCTTTGGGAGACCCGTACTCCGTCTTTATTTTTCAGATCGGGAGTACGCTCACCACGGCGAGCGGCTCATCAGTGGTTGTAATCAATGCGGATAAACTTTGCAACGCCTTCTGGAAAGTTGGCAGCTCGGCAACACTGGGTACAACCACAGATTTCAAAGGAAATATTCTCGCCCTCACGTCGATATCGATGACCACCGATGCAAATTTAGTCGGACGAGCCCTGGCGCGAAACGGTGCTGTTACGCTGGATTCCAACACGATTACCATCCCAATATGCGCAGATCTCGGACTACCAACGGTACCACCTGCGACACAGATCCCCGTAGCAGCCACATTGACGGCAATTGCCTCTATCCCGACGATGACCTACGATCCACCGATGCAGACCGCAATTGCAGTCACGCAGACTTCTGTCGCCGCCAAGAATGCTGTTTTTGCACCAACGCTGACCGCGCAAGCAGCTACAATTATGCCGACGCAGACCGCAATCGCAGCCACACAAACTTCTGTTGCCGCCACAAATATTGTGATCGCACCTACACTGACCGCGCAGGCAGCTACAAGAACACCCACCCCGACAGCTACAAAGACACCGGCTATCTTGCCAGATTCGGGCTTCCCGATGGGTAAGGTCAGTGCTAGCAACGGGCACCGCCAATCAGTTTCCGCGCGAACTGGTGACGTAACGCTCAGCGTAGACCGCTTGGGTTTGAACCTTGCTGTGGTCAACGTGCCACAGGAGAACGGTGCCTGGGATGTTTCCTGGCTTTCGGATGAGCAGGCCGGCCATATGGAGGGTTCTGCCTTCCCAACGCTCAGAGGTAATTCTGTCATCACCGCCCACGTCTGGAATGCCTATAATGAACCCGGCCCATTCCACGATCTCAAGAATTTGCGCTACAACGATAAGATTCAAATTGAAGCCTTCGGCCACGTTTACACCTACCGTGTGCGTAATAACTTCCTGATTGAGCCAGACGACCTAAAATCGCCCTTCGTGAAGAAGAGCGGCACTTGGGTTACCCTGATGACCTGCGAAGATTTTGACGCTAGAACCGACACCTATGCCTCCCGGCGTCTGGTGCGCGCGGTTTTGGTAAAGATAGACTGAAAGTAAAATTATGTCACCCAACAAGCCTCTGAAAAGGGGCTTGTTTTTTTAATAATTTAAACAAGACAGGGCGAGGCGCTGCAATGGCCTCAGCTCCAGAATGGTAAGATGTGATCAAGAAGGGTGGGTTAAGCTTTTTTGCGTTCACACCCCTACGGCGAGATTTGGGTTACTTCTAATAATAACCCCCTTCCACCGCAAGCGGTCCCCCTTCCCTTCGATGGGAAGGCCAAAGAACAAGGCAGGGCAAGGCGCTGCGCTGGCTTCTATATCTTGAACGTAGGGGTGACCCGAAATTTTTGCGAGGCTCACCCGGATTGTTTCGGGCGGGCTTCACAACACAGTTCAGACCGCCCCTGCGTCAATAAATGACAATCAAAATCAATC
>WOZB01000008.1 GCA_011620445.1 Anaerolineaceae bacterium
GAACGCAGTTGCACAATACTGCGTTTGGCCATGTTACCCAGACGACGAACACCTTCGCGGATGAGCTCAGGGTTGGAGGCGCTAAAATTGAGGCGCATCATATTCTTGGGCCCCTCATTCGGATAGAAAGGAGTTCCTGGCACATAAACCACTTTTTCTTCCAACGCGATATTAAAGAGCTCAACGGTGTCGCAACCTTCTGGCAGCCTGAGCCAGAGGAAGAGGCCGCCTTTGGGTTTAGTCCAACTGGTACCTGCCGGCATGTATTCTTCAAAAGCTTCCAGCATGGCATCCCGACGCTCTTTGTAGACACGGCGGATAAGCTCAATATGCCCATCCAACCAGTCACCTTGCACCAACTCATAAGCCAAATACTGGTCAAAAGTGGAGCTTTGCAGGTCAGCACCTTGCTTGGCCTGCACCATTTTCTTGATAACTTCATCCGGGGCAACAACCCAGCCAATGCGTAAACCGGGCGCAAGAATTTTGGAAAAGGTACTGGTATAGATCACGTTGCCGCTCATCGTGCCGCTATCGCAGCCGTTATATTCGGCATCCAACTGGGCAACTGACGGAATAGGTTCGCCTTCAAAGTATAAAGCGCCATAAGGGTCATCCTCGATCAGAGGCACGCTGCATTTATTGGCAATCTCCACCAATTTTTTCCGACGCTCCAGAGACAGTGAAACACCCATCGGATTCTGGAAATTAGGCAGTACGTACTGGAATTTGATGTTGTGACTGATAATTTCTGAAAGTTGGTCGATCTTCAAACCATCATCGTCCATTTCGAGCGTTTCATAAACCGCGCCATAAGCATCCCAGGCCTGGATGGCACCCAGATAAGTTGGGCATTCGGTTAGAATGTGATCCCCCCGGTTGATGAAAACGCGGCCAATCAGGTCCAGGGCTTGCTGGGACCCTGCGGTGAGCAGGACGTTATCCCGTGAAACCTTGATGCCTTGTTTTGCTGTGAAATCGACAATCCAATCCCGCAGGGGATTTAGACCTTCGGTAGAGGCATACTGCAGAGCTCTGCTGCCATTTTCCTTGAGGACTTTATCGCAGGCAGCCATCGTTCTTTCAATGGGGAAGAGCTCCGCGGCAGGGAAGCCTCCTCCAAAAGAAATTATATCCGTCTGACTGGTGACTTTGAGCAATTCCCGTATGAACGAGCTTTTCATTCCCGCCGTCCTTGCCGCAAAGCGATGATCCCAAGATGTTTGCATTATCTTTCTCTCCTTTAAGATGTGGTTGGTTTGTTTTTCTACTTCATAAAGCGCGGCAAAATTGTCGCCGCGCTGGGCAATGCCACCTTGTCGCCTTCGGTGAGTTCGGCGGGTGGACGCTGAGGTTTATCTGAAGCGCTTTGGAAAATATAGATGCTTGCGCCTTCAAGCGCAAATTTTTCTTCAATAACTGCCTGACCGGTAAGATAGCCTTCAGAGTCAATGGCGCAGCTGGTAACGCGGCCAATCATCCGCCCCTTTGCGTCAAGCACAGGATCGCCGTGATGCGCCATACGGACACCCTTATCGTTGAAGCGGAAGCGGATGACAATTTGTTCTCGCATGCGGTCGCGTTCGCGGAAGGCAGAACGGCCGATGAACCATGAGGTGTTCAGTTTTACGAATGCCACAAAACCAGCTTCGCTGATAGTCAGATTGAAATCACCGCCCATCTCGTGCCCGTAAAGGGGAAGGCCAGCTTCAGTGCGCAGCGAGTCGCGCGCGCCAAGGCCGCAAGGAATGACGCCCAGGTCTTTGCCAGCTTCCAGGATATCGTCCCAGAATTTGGGAGCATCATCGGGGTGGACGAAGAGTTCAAAACACATCTTCTCGCCGGTATAACCCGTACGGGAGACGGTGCAAGGGATGCCTGCTACAACGGTGTCGCAGAGTTCGGTGCGTCCAAGGCGCATAATGCGGCGTTGGGCATTCACGTCGGAAAGGCGCAGTAAAACGTCCCGACTGAGCGGACCCTGGAGAGCAATATCAACTTTCATGTCTTTGCCTTCTTTTGGATCGCGCAGGTTGCGTAAAATCACATTGCGGCCGGGGGAAAGCATCCAGGGGCGGTAAGGATCCACACAGACTTTGCCGCTGATAACTGCCTGGAGCCAGGCCCAGTCTTTGGCTTCATTAGCGGCATTTACAACCACCAGGTATTTTTGCTTATCGCGGCGATAGACTAAGAGGTCGTCAATCACATCCGCGTTAGGGGCCATGAAGTGGGTATAGTAGGACTCGCCGACTTTGAGTGAAATGACGTCATTCGAACACACCGAGTCAAGGAATAATGAAGCATCCGGGCCTTCGCACTGGAAGACTCCCATATGGGTGACATCGAATAAACCAGCGGCTTTTCGCACCGCCATGTGTTCGTCAACTACAGAGGTGTACCAGACTGGCATTTCCCAGCCAGCAAAAGGAATGATCTTTGCGCCAAGATCCACATGCTTCTGATATAGGCAGGTGCGTTTCTTGGATTCTTCGGGTTCAACCCAATTCCACTCGGGTTTACCAGGGGCAGTGTATTCGCGGTCCATGCCAACAAAGTAGGCTTTGTTGTTATCCACAGGGTCGCCGGAAGCCATTTTGGCTTCTGGTTCAGAGATTACGACTGAGACTGGTCCGCGGATGCGCTGGCATTTGTCTTCATCGTAGTAAATAAAGCCGCTGGAGATGCCATTCAGCCAGGTGCCCGTCAGAGCAGCCTTCTCAGATGGAACGGTTAGTTTAAAGCGCATGGGCTCGAGGCAGGTCAGGGTAGCATCCACGCTGCCATCAGTGGTGTTCATGCGGGTAGCCTGAGACTCGCCGGGCTTGAGAGATTCGGTATCACTGGTGAGCAGATAATAAAGGAATGAACGCACCATCTCGCCGCTGATCTCGAAAGCTGTGAATTCGCCTTCAAATCTATCGTCGGAATAGAAGAAATGCGGGTAAGAGCTTGGTTTGGTTACTTTATCGAGAGCTGGCTGCTTATCAGCCAGGTCGCGCACGGTGTTCGAGACCTCGTTAAAGGTTTTGAAATCAACCTTGGCACGGGTTTTCTTGCCCACTCGGCCGCACATGAGGTACGGAGTTGTCGCTTTGAATACTTTAGCAATTTGCCCTGCAATGACCAGCATATCGGCTTCGCCGTAACCACGTTG
>WOZB01000207.1 GCA_011620445.1 Anaerolineaceae bacterium
CAGGATGTAATTTTTACGACCTCATTGCTGCAGAGCGGCAGCCAGATCCTGCCACAAGATCTGCGGGATTTCTGGCCGCTGGTGCAGGTAAACGCGGTAACCGACTTTGAAGTGGAATTCTTGTTGCCCGAGCCTTATTCCCCATTTATCGACTACCTGAGCTTCCAGATCCTGCCTGCCAATCAACTGGGTAATCTGACCCTCGAACAGATTGTTGACCATCCATTCAATTTGGCGCCGGTTGGCACGGGACCTTTCCAATTTGATAAATTAACGGTGACGGATGGCCAAATTTCAGAAGTGCATCTTAAACCATTTGACAACTACTTTGAAGGCAAAGCCTTCCTGGAACAGGTAATTTTCCGCTATTTCGCCTCTGATCAGGCTGCTTTAGCTGCTTATATCAGCGGTGAGCTGGACGGAATTAGTTCCGTTTCAGGGCAGACGCTGCCTGGGGTTCTTGCCCAGGACGACCTGAACCTTTATTCTGCGCAACAACCACGCCTCACGATGGTCTTTCTGAACCAAGCCAATGCAGAAAAACCCTTTCTCAAAGATGAAAATATCCGCAAAGCCCTAATCCACGCCATCAATCGACAGGGCATCGTTGATCAGGTACTTAAGGGCCAGGCGGTTTTGGCAGACGGGCCTATCATGGCAAATAGTTGGGCTTACTACCCCAACCAGGAAGCCTGGAAGTACGATCCGGATTTGGCAAAACAGATTATTGCTGGTCTGGGCATTACCAAGGATGCGAGTGGCTACATGGTAACCAGTGACGGCGCGCAATTGGCGATGATTCTGCTAACTGAAGATGATGAAAACCATCGTACCATGGCCGAGATTGTCAAGCAGAATTGGGGCGTCCTCGGGATCGCCGTTGAAGTACAGCCCCTGCCTTTACCGCAACTGCAGGAGCAATTAAAAGCACATGCGTATGACGCTGCTTTAGTCGATATAAACTTATCCAACACACCAGACCCAGACCCATATCCCTTCTGGGGTCAGGCGATGATCCAAAACGGGCAGAATTATTCGGGTTGGGATGATCGCACTGCCAGTGAATACCTGGAACAAGCCAGGATGACAGCAGACTTGGATCTGCGGACCAAGTTTTATCGAAATTTCCAAATCTACTTCCACGAGAAATTGCCGTCTTTACCCCTGTTCTGCCCTATCTACAACTATGCAGTCAGAGATACGATTAATGGGGTCACTTTTGGCCCGCTGAACGATCCCAGTGACCGTTTTACCAATATTGCCCGTTGGTACATCCTCAGAGCCAATAATCAGGCTGAGGCAGTCCAGACTGTGACGCCATGATGGTCAAGAAAATTGGATTTTCAAGCCTGATAGATGGTGCAGAATTGCCGAAGAGCGATTTTCATTTCGAGGTACTGGGTGATCTGGACGAATGCTCAGCAGCTATAGCTGTGGCCAGAAGTCACAACGAAGATGCTGAAGTGCAAGCCGCACTCAAAACAGTGCAAGAAGATCTCTCAATGCTCATGGCGATGGTCGCCGGTATAGACGTCGACGAAAGTTTTATGCACGAAAGGCTGACCTGGATTGAAGGACTTATCAGCGAGCTCAAGCGGATGGTTGAGATGCCAAAGGCTTTTATCGTTCCCGGGGAGACAAAAACAGAAGCCTATTTGGATTATGCCAGGGCAGTTACCAGGAGAGCTGAACGAAGCCTGATGTGTTTGGGGGAATCTACTACCAAACCTGACAAAACAGCTCTGCAATACTTAAATCGAATTTCAAGCTTGCTTTACCTTTACGAAATCAAAGCTAGAAACACAACTGGTTAGGGCAGAAAAGTGATTGGCACCTTCATTAATGTTGCGGCTGTTCTCTTAGGCGGATTCATCGGCCTCTTTTTCGGGACCAGAATCCCTAATAAATTCCGCAACACAATTATTCACGCGGTCGGTTTATTCACCTTATGCTATGCAGTTTTTATCTTTGGTAAAACGCAGAATTTCTTAATTCCACTTGGCAGTATGGTAATTGGTACTATGTTGGGTGAGTGGTGGAAGATTGAAGAACGTCTTGAAGGCCTCGGCGAAAGGTTACGGCAACGCTTTGACAAGGAAGAATCGCTTCCACAAGAATCGGAAGCTGGGGCTGAGACAAAAAGTCGCTTTGTTGTTGGTTTCATGTCAGCTTCTTTACTTTTTTGTATCGGACCGATGGCAATTCTGGGTTCCATTCAAGATGGGTTAACGGGCGACTTTCAAATGCTGGCTATTAAGTCCGTCCTTGATTGCATCACAGCGATTGCTTTTGCGGCAACCATGGGACCGGGCGTGCTTTTTTCAGGTCTGGTCATCCTGGTTTACCAGGGAGGCATCAGCCTGGCAGCCAAGTTTATCGGTGTGGGTTTCAATGAAGTTGCGGTGAACGAAATGACCTCGGTGGGAGGTATCATCCTCGCTGGCATCGCCATCAGCAGCCTTCTCGAGATTAAGAAAATACGGACAGGGTCTTTCCTGCCAGGCTTATTTGTTGCGGTACTGCTTGTTTACGGTTTGACAGCTTTAGGCATCTCTTTTTAAGAAAAAAGCGTGCTTCCGCACGCTTCGTTCCAGACATTTTGGATTTACTGACCCAAGGCAGCGAGTTGTGCATCGATTGTGCTGGTTAGCTCGCCTTGGAGTACTTTTTGTCCATTGACGAAGAAATAAGGTGTGCCATCCAGCCCAAGGGCGATCGCAGCATCCCGGTCTTCAGCGATTTTGGGGACGTATTTATCTGATTTAAGACAATCAGAAAATGCTTGTGTATCCAAACCGGCTGTTTTGGCATAATTGATCAGATTGCCTTCTTCGAAAGCCCCAGCGTAGGTATTGTACTTAAAGAGTAAGGACTTCATTGGCCAGAATTTGTTCTGCTCTACCGCGCAATAGGAAGCCTCAACCGCATTTTCGGTATTATCGTTGTTAAAAGGGAAATGCCGGAAAGTGAATTGCACTTTGCCGGTATCAACATATTTTTTGACAAATTCCTCTTCGTCATCGACTGAGAAATTCTTGCAGTGAATACAGTTGAAGTTAGAAAATTCTTCCACCTTGATGGGGGCAGAGGCAAGACCAACCGTCTGACCATCCACATTGGTGTAATCCACTGGCTTAATTGATGCTTTGACGAG
>WOZB01000037.1 GCA_011620445.1 Anaerolineaceae bacterium
CCTGCTCATTCTTGTTTTGAAGGATTTTATTTGATCAGGTGCACTACGGCGATAATGGGAGCAAAAAGCGAACTCACCAGGCTCATCACCGTAATGAGGGTATTCAGTGAGGGACCAGCTGTATCTTTGAAAGGATCACCGACAGTATCACCAACCACGGCTGCTTTATGAGCTTCAGAGCCCGAGCCGCCGAACTTGCCGCTCTCAATGTATTTTTTGGCATTATCCCAAAGCCCGCCAGCATTGCTCATCAGCAAGGCAAAAATGACCCCTGTGAAAATTGCGCCTCCTAAGAATCCGCCCAAAGCTTCGGGTCCGAAGATAAACCCGACTACGAGAGGCATTCCAACTGCCAAGAAAGCCGGTAAAACCAATGAAGACAAAGCGCCATGGGCGGCCAGGCTGACACACCGGGCATAATCCGGATTTTCTTTGCCAGCCAAAATATTGGGATTGGCCTTGAACTGGCCGCGAATTTCTTCGATCATGTCGAAAGCCCCATGGGTTACAGCCAGCATGGTCAGAGCAGAAAATAGTGGTGGGGTCATTGCGCCCAGGAAGACACCAGCAACCACGAGAGGATTTCTGAGACTGATTTGAATATCAACGCCATGCAGGGCCATAACTTCTGAGAAGGCTGCAAAGAGGGCTAATACAGTCAGGGCAGCCGCGCTGATGGAAAAGCCTTTGGTTATGGCTTTGGCGGTATTACCGGCAGAGTCCAAAACGTCGGCACGCTCAATTACCTCATCCCCCATACCAGCCATTTCAGCAATACCACGGGCATTATCCACAATCGGCCCATAAGCATCCGCCGAAACAATCATGCCGCTAATTGACAACATGCCCACTGCAGCGATGCCGATGCCATAAACACCAGGTAAACCATAGGATTGGGAAACAAAAAACGCCACAAGTGTTGCCGTAACGATACCAATCACCGAAGGTACGATCGAAATCAGCCCGTAAGAGAAGCCGGTAATAATGGTAATGGCTGATCCAGAAGTGGAGACCCTGCTGGTTTCCTGAACTGGCTTGTGCTTGTCATTGGTGAAATAATCCGAGGTAAAACCAATTACAACTCCGGCGATGATCCCTGCGACGGCGGACCAGACCACACCCCAGTTGAGCTCAGCAAAAGAAAGCTTGAGGCCAAGCATCATCACAATGAAGAGCAGGCAGGTGATAATTGTGCCGCGGTTCAGAGCCACACCAGGGTCACCATCGTCTTTAACGCGCACAAATTGGATTCCAATCAGCGAGGCAACCGTTCCCAAGAAGCAGATGATTAATGGCAAAACCGTATAGAGGACCGGGTTCAGATTTCCCTGCAGGCTAAAACTTGCCCCCAGAAGCATGACCGCAACTGCGGAAGCTACGTAACTATCAAAAATATCTGCTCCCATTCCCGCCACGTCGCCTACGTTGTCGCCGACGTTATCAGCAACTACAGCTGGATTTCGGGGATCATCCTCTGGAATACCGAGTTCAATTTTCCCTACAAGGTCTGCGGCGATATCGGCTGTCTTTGTATAAATTCCGCCACCTGCCTTTGCCAGCAAGGCCAGGGTGGAAGCGCCAAAACTAAAACCGAGAACTGCCTGGGCATTCCTTGTGAGGAGGTAAATCAGGCTCATTCCCAGAACGGCCACACCGACCATCGCCAGACCAAGTACAGCACCAGCATAAAATGAAAGACGGAAAGCACCGGAGAGGTTGGTTTTTGCTGCAGTTGCTGTGCGGACGTTGGCTTCAACAGCCACGCTCATCCCCAAAAAGCCGGCCGAAGCGGAACAGATGGCACCAAATAGGAAGCAAATAGCCATAATTGCGCCAAAAGGAAGGCTTCCAGCAGAACTTGCTTGCGTGTTGATGGTGCTCGAAGTGAGGCTGAAAACCAAAGCGATAATGAGGGCTAAAATAAAAGCCAGGATTCCAAGTGCACTATAAAGTTTCTTTAAGTAAGCAGCGGCTCCATCCTTGATCCATTTGGCCACTTCCTGGGCTCTGGCAGATCCCGGGTCTTGCCTACGCACCCAGAAAAACAAATATAATGCCACACCGATCGAAATGAGTCCCCCGATGATTCCAACGTATAACCATATGTCAAAATTCATACCTTCTCCTTTTTAAGGCTTGGTAAGTTTGCCCGGATATGGACTATTCCGGGCATAAACAACACAGCCCTTAATCACATATTTGCAGATCTAAACCAACGATAATGGTCGGCTCTGAGGACTTCAGGGCGCGGCATGGGGAAGTACTTTAGGCTTTGCTGATTACCAAAAAAGAATCCATTCTTAACCGTGCGGTATTGCACCGCGGGCGAAGAAACGCGATCCACCATCTTTGTCGAAACATACTTGGTCTTTAAATCCGTAAGGCACTGACGCAAATGGTCACTGTTACCATAAGGCAGGTTTTCCAAAATGCCCATTACAGGGTCGGTTGCCAATTCTCCTAACTGCAATTCAGTAAAGGCAATGGCAGGAACCGTGATTAAGGAAGTGGGAGTCTTTACGATCAAGTCATAGAAATTAATCGGATCGAGGCGGCTAACCACCAAAGGCGTAACGGGGGCAATCTCCTGGTAGAGATGCAAACCATTTTCCTCAAGCGGCTGGTATTCCGCGGAATCCAGTCCGAGAGTGCGGCCATCCGAGGTTACCAGGAAGAGCTTCTGCATGGCATCCAAAGCCATGTGTTCCAGAACACGATAGACCGCCACATAGAGCGAAGATTTGGGGCTGCCATCCTCATGCGGCTTACAGCGCTCCAGAGCAGCTTCCATTTGGAAGTACGGATGTCTGTAACTGGGATCAATTTCAACGAAAATTGCCGGACCTCGAGACTTTTTTTGGGAACCTACCGCGTAATAAGTGCCAAATTCCTCTGGGTCCAATTGGGAAAAAATCAATGCTTCGGGCAATAATGATAGGTACAGATGAATGGACATAAATTCTCCTTTTTGATGCCGGCCAAGCAGTTCATTGCTATTCCAGCATAAATTTTACACCGCTTTGGTGAATTTTCTATCAACCTGATGTCTATCAACCTGATAATCAATTTCTGTAATTGGTTGTGTAGTTCCCAGTAATGGATTTGGTATCAAAAAGCCGATCGAAAAATGGGATCGGCTTGAGTTGATGC
>WOZB01000024.1 GCA_011620445.1 Anaerolineaceae bacterium
TACGCTTTAGCGGTCTTGGGGGGCATCATGGCTGGCTTCGGAGCTGCCTTTGCCAGGGGCTGTAATGTCAGTCACTTTCTCACAGGCGCTTCTTTTGTAAGCGTTGGCGACACCCTGGCGACTATCATGTTTATTCTTGGGAACTGGTTTATGACTCGCCTCCTCTTTGGTAAACCCGAACCCAATATTGAGGCGTAGACGCAATGGAAAAACTGAAAATTACTATTCAGGTGATGGCCCCTCCTTATTCTTATCAGGATTTGGATACCGCCTTGAATATTGCTGAGGCTGGTTTGGATAAAGGCCACGATGTTGGCATTTTTCTCTTCACGGATTCGGTCCTCGCTACCCTCTCACGTGTAAAACCCATCCGCATGGACCGCAACATTCCCCAGCGCATGCAAGCCATGATTGCTGAGAAGGGCTTGCGCGTAGACATCTGTGGTATCTGCATGGATTACCGGGGTGTAAGCCGGGAAGAAATAATTGAAGGCGCAACACCCAGCGGCTTACCCGAATTGGCCGCCCTGATGGCCACGTCCGATCGGTTTATCAACTTGATGGCGTAGGAGCGGCCGATGAAAAAGGTACTCTTTGTCATTTATCAAGCTCCTGGCGGCAGCGTCTGGCCTAATGAGGGCTTCCGTACTGCTTTTGGGATGTATGCCGATGAGGTTGAACCTGAAGTATTGCTGATTGATCAGGCTGCCATCACCCTGGCAAAGGAAACCGAACCTCAAAAGCTTGGCTTGCTTTCCATCAAGATGGTCCAGAAGTATATTGGCAAGTACGATACGAAGGTGCTGGTGGAAAAAGAGAGTCTGGATAAATTCCATGTAACCAACATGGATGAGGCCTATCGGGCAGAGGTGCTCAGCCGGGCAGAGCTGCAGGCCAGGCTTCCGCAATATGACCATGTGGTTTTCATGTGAGGTTAAGAATGTTGATTTTGGTTAAATACGGCCCCGAAAACCCCGCTGAACGTTGGAAGCTTGAAGCGGCCGCACCCGCGGACCAAATTGTGCTCATCCAGAATGGCATCTTTTGGGCGGTAACCGAACCGAAAGCCCTTGAAGGCAAGAAGGTCGCGATTGTCCAGCCGGATTTTGAAGCCCGCGGCTATAGCGCAGAATCCTGCCCTTGGCCGTTGGTAGATTACGCTGGCCTGATCACTCTTATCGAGCAAAACCCAAAATCAATGAGTTAAATCAGCAACGTTTAACAAAACAGTCCCGTAGAAAAGGGGGACTCTTTGGTTTGAATTAGAGCTTTCCGAATCGCCTGCTTGCAAAACTTACTTCGTAATGACCGGCAAGTAAAGCTTGTGTGCCTGGGTGGTGAACCAGGTATCACCGCAAACTCGCCAAACGCCTGAGTGGTAAACGCCGTTGGAAACGGATTCTCTGCACCATTGCGGACGTGCAAACCAAGATAAAAGTGGGGAAGGCTGAAATGCCTTTTACTCGATTCCTGAATAATTGGAGTATTAAACGAGCAAGATCAATCTTCGTTGACGGGAGGGAACTCGCCCCATTCCAAAACTTCGCGGGTGCCGGTTTGGGGGTCAGGAGGACCGATGATACCTTTTTCTTCCAATTTTTCCACGATCCTGGAAGCCCGGGTGTAGCCAATGCGCAGCTTGCGCTGCAGCATTGAAACAGACGCGCGGCCTTCTTTGCGGATGATCGCCAGGGCTTCGCCCTGAATGGGGTCCTCATCAGGATCCTTCAGCATCTCACTCCAGAGCGACCCTTGCGTTAATGGCGGATGCAGCGGCACTTGTAGTTTTTCGCTAAACACAGCCACATCAGGGCGTTCGGGGGCACCGGCTTTCACGGCTTGTTGGCGCCAGAAATCCGTCAGCCGGTTAATCTCAGGGTCAGATACATAGGTACCTTGCAGCCGCACGGGCGCAGACGCATCTGGTGCCTGGAAGAGCATATCACCGCGTCCGAGCAATCTTTCAGCACCGGGTTGATCCAAAATCACCCGGCTGTCAACATTGGAGGCAACCGCAAAAGCGATGCGGGCTGGGAAGTTCGCCTTAATCAAGCCAGTCAGAATATCCGTGGAAGGCCGCTGGGTGGCCAAAATTAAATGAATTCCGGTGGCCCGGGCAAGTTGGGCAAGGCGGGTGAGCGCGCGTTCGGTCTCATCAGGGGCCAGCATCATCAGATCCGCCAATTCGTCAATCACCACCAGGATGAAGGGCAGCCGCTTTTTACCCTGCGGGACGACTTTTAGGTTGTACTCGGTGATATTGCGAACACCGATTTCTGAGAAGTTGCGATAGCGCATGTCCATCTCGCGCTGCATCCAGTTCAGGGCACCAATCACTTTTTCTGCATCCACGATGACCGGTGCCAACAAATGCGGAATGCCGTTATAGCCGGTCAATTCCACCCGCTTAGGGTCCACCAGCACGATGCGCAACTGCTCAGGGGTTAGCGTCAGCAGGTAACCTGCCAGGATGGCATTCACGCATACAGATTTGCCTGAACCAGTTGTGCCGGCAATCAAAAGATGGGGCATAGAGGCCAGGTCGGCGGTAAAGGGCTGGCCTGAGACATCTTTGCCGAGGGCAAATTTGAGCGCAGACTTGTTGTTGATAAAGGCATTGCTCTCAATGACCTCCAACAAGGAAACCAGTGTTGTTTTCGTGTTCGGCACTTCCACGCCTACATAACCCTTGCTAGGAACGGGGGCTTGAATGCGGATGCGGGGTGCCCGGAGTGCCAAAGCCAGGTCATCCGCCAGGCCGGTAATTTTGTTCACCCGAACGCGAGTTTTGCCTTTGCTATTTTCGATGTAATCTGGTTCCACGCCAAACATGGTGATGCTCGGGCCGCGGCGGATCTCAACCACATGCGCCGGGGTGCTGAATGAGCGTAGAGTTTCTTCGATTACCCGGGCACGATCCAGGTCGCTCTCGTCTTCGTTAATGGGAACTTGTACCGGATTTAAAATCTCTTCTGGCCGCGGCAGAACCCAATGCGGCGCATTTACATTATTATCAACGAGTAAACCCGGGGCATTATCTTTCGTTGGTGCAGTGCCTGAGGATGCGGTTTCAGATTTTTCTGCACGCGTATTTTCAATAAAAACAGAATCGTCGTCATTACCTGCCAGCGGGAGCTCAGTCTGCC
>WOZB01000175.1 GCA_011620445.1 Anaerolineaceae bacterium
GGATTATGGAAGATGAGAAGGAGTGGGTGCAGACATATGAAGAGGATGGAAATAAGGGACACCGTATGATGCCCCTTATAGACTTTATCCAACTCAAGTGCATTACCCAACCCAGGGAGCCTGGCGACTGGAATAAACTGCAAACCAGCTAAAGTCAGGCCAACGAAGCCAAGCGCGATTGATAGGTTTTCAAGTGGCGCTAACGGGGTAGGTGAAGGGAAGAGGAACATCACCACCAGCGGTGCCAAGACAAGCACGGCACAGATGATGAAGAAGAGAGTTTTCCGTTGGGCAGTAGCAGAAGAATTCATGATTTAGCTCAACTTATTATTAAGGACGTGTCAGACCGGCTACATCACCGCCGAGGTCTTCAATTGAGTCGTACATCAACTGCAGAACGTACTTGGCATTGTGCACATAGGCGCCTGGTTCCTTATGGGAGAACATCAGGTTGAAGCCAGCGCGCAGCAAGCGGGGGCTGAAGGTTTTATAGCCATTGGCAAATACGCCTTCGGTCTCGTCAATTTGACCATCCGCGTTGGTATCGATGTAAGCATAGGGATAAGCGTCGAAGTTGAAGCCCAGAGCACTGCCGAGTTTTTCAGCACTGTACTTGGTGATGGCTGCTTTGAGGAGGGTCTCCATGCCGGTAATTTCAGCAGCAATAGGTTCAACCTGGCCGTCGCCATCATAATCGACTTTGCCGGGCACATTGCGGTAATCTTCATAGGATTTGACGTTGGAGTGGCAGGTAGCGCAGAGGGTATCTTCGGAATTGGCAGCATTGACCATATGCAGAGTGTGCGGATCGTGGCATTCGGTGCACTGGTTGACCTTCTCGTCGTGGAGGAAGGTTCCGACGTAAGTCTTGCCAGCGTATTCATAACCACTCTTGCCATCGGTGCCAGCGTGAGTTGCGGCAGCGTGGGCATAGTGGGCACCCATCAAGGAGGACTTTTCGAGTACGGTGTCATCGGCACCAGCGCCGGCGGCGACAACCAATTTGTTCTTGTCAACATCTGGGCCAGAACCCATACCGGAGTGGCAGGTTGAGCAGACTGCGTCAGTTCCAGCATTGATCACGATACCGGAGGCTAAGGTTACATCCGTGTAGGTTGCGGCTGCGGAATTGTGGCAGGCACTACATTGGACGCCTTGCATAACGACACCAGGAGCGTCAACTTTACCGGCTTCGCTTCCATCACCGCCGATATAATCAACAAAACCCGAAGTGCTGTGGCATTTTGCGCAGGTCGGAGGAACAGCAGGTAGTTCTGCCCCTTCAGCTACTTCTTCGCCATTCCAGTGTGAGAAGGCTTCGGACTCGACGTCGGCGTGGGCAGAACCCCACCATTGGGCACCAATTGCGTTTGCATCGACGGGTGTGGCTTTTGCCTGGCTTGAAGACCAGACAACCCAACCCACCAATACTGCCGCGATTAAGGCGAGTAAAACAAGAAAGGTACGTTTATTCATGAGTTCTCCATTTTCTAGAATTTATCCGATTAGAATAGGATATATATTACCTATATTATTATAAATTCATTGTTCGCAGTGTCAATGTGAAATTACGAACAATCGACTCAAATTTGTCATTTGTTAACATACCAAGCCCATCCGAATTTAATAATTGCTGACAAAGGCACGCCCATATCGGGCTCGTTCTATATTTCTGTATAAGCCCTGGGCAGCAAGCAAAAATTAGTCCTGCAAATCGACTAAAATTAAACAGTAGCAACAGCTACTAGATCTTTTCAGCAGTTACGTAAGGAGAAATTATGAAACAATCCAAACCAAAAGCTATCACCTTGCTAATATCCGTCATTCTTGTCGTCCTTGGGCTTATCGCCCAATTCGCCATGGGCGGAACACTGCTCATCCCCGCTTTCGTGTGGGTGGTGATCGGTTATGTTGTGCTTCTGCTGGGGAACCTCCTCAGCGGCCTCTAGTCCAACGCTCTTTTAGAAAAGCCGGCATTGTGCCGGCTTTTCGTTATTAATCAGTAAAATGGGCTTGTTCAGTAATGCTTAACCTTCGGCGCTGGGGCTGTCGATGCGTTCCACGTACTGGGGGCCAGAAGAGCACCAGACTTCCGCGCTGGATTTGATACGGTACCAACCTTCCTTCAGTTCATACACCGAGGCAACATCTCCCTGAGCGAGTGTGCCCACCACCTGGAAACCTGAACCGGGGCCGGAGCGTTTGTAAAGCCCGGGCGCTACCACGCGGATTTGGAAGAGGCTGGCCTCTTCCATTTCATCAGCGCCACTTGGCAGCAGGTAGCTGCGCGAGCCGGAACACCAAACCTGGGCAAAGGGATCAATTCGGAACCAATTATCGCGCACTTCGTAGACGTCTACCTGGTCGCCAAGGCTAATGGTGCCTAAGACGGGGTAGATAGAGCCAGGTCCGCCGCGGGTGTAAAGGGCCGTCACAATGCAACGCGCCTGGAATTGCAGCTGACTGGCCACAGAGGGACGCACTTCACCTGCTTTACCAAAAAAGTAGTGCAGCTCGTCAGTGTTGCCGTTGAAGCGATCGTAATTCATGTAGCGGCGCTTTGAGCCGATGGATTTGCATTTATTGCCGGTCTGCTGGATGAGCCAGGTGGAGGCTCCCATCGGCAGGGCGGGGGGGCCGGGGTGTTCGTCCGCGAAAAGCAGCGGCAGGGGCGATTTTTCGTATGTAGACAGCCAGAAGTGCAGGGGTGGTAGGGCGGTAAGGTCCAGGTTTTCGTTGAGCCAGGCGGCATTGGAGTAGATGACCGGGTAGAGGCCGGTGCGGGTTTTGCAGATTTCGAGGCATTTGAGGGCGGTGCTGGTGATGCGCAATTTTGGATTGAGGCCGGCGGATTCAAAGGCCAGGGCCAGGCGATCAATGGACCAGATGGCATCGCCTGAAACAGTTTTGAAGAGGTTATCCATCTGGTTGAGCGCGGAATCGCCAAAGTGGATGACGTGATAGGCCAGGCGGCAAACGCCAATGCGTCCCATCTCGGTCCAGTATTCTGAAAAGCGCGGGTCGGTGTAATCCTGGCTGACCCCGCTGCGAGCTGCGATAAAGCTAACCTCGGGCTGGTGGGCTTGGATTTTATCGAAATCCACCTTGTCTTTGCCGGCGTCAAACTC
>WOZB01000243.1 GCA_011620445.1 Anaerolineaceae bacterium
ACCAGTCAGGAAGGTGAGGGTGAATCTGCTCTGCCCCTTTGGCAATAAGCCAGTTTCGTAGATTAGATCTCCTATTTGGGCCTGGCACGGACGCTGACCGGGGTTGTGCTCATCCTTGTCTCAGTGAGCGGCGGTTTAATTGTCGAAAAACTGGGATTTGAATTCATGTTCTGGCTGGCAGCAGCAACAACACTGGTTTCCGTTTTCTTATTCAATATGGTGAAAGATCAACCGCGCAATTTATCCAACAAACCCAAGCCTGTTGCAGCCAAAGTCACTGGTTCCGATCATTAAGAGGTATAAAGACAAGCCATCAAGTCTCCCATCTGTTTCGCTGGGGTTCAGGAACTTCCTGAGCCCCAGCCTTGTTCAAACCTTCGACAAGAATTACCATTCAACTGCTTTATGACGATAATAAACTTACTATACTAAGTAAATTTAACGGAAAGGTTCACAATATGTCTACAAAAATTGCTATCGTTATCGGCTCCCTACGAAAAGATGCCAACAGCAAACGCTTGGCTAAAGCTTTTGCTTCTCTATTTCCTAAAGATTACCAAATATTCACTCCTGAAATCGGCCATTTACCGCTCTACAACCAGGATTATGATAACTCTCCTGATGAACCCAGCTCTTATACTGATTTCCGGAAGGAAATCTCAAGTGCGGATGGTGTCATTTTTATTACCCCCGAACACAACCGCGGGTTACCTGCTGCTTTGAAAAATGCCATTGACGTCGCATCTCGCCCCTGGGGTCAAAGTGGCTGGAATGGCAAGCCTGCTGTTGTTATCAGCAACTCTAACGGTGTTATAGGCGGTTTCGGTGCCAACCATCAATTGCGCCAATCCCTGGTCTTCCTAAATATGCGCGTGCTTGCCCAACCCGAGGCTTACATTGGCCAAGTTCAGACCTTGGTGGACGCAGATGGCAAAATTCTGTCGGAAGACACGCAGAAATATTTCCAATCCATCGTGGATGCGTTCATACAACTAATCCAAGACTAATCCAACAATCATATTACCCCAATGAGCCGAAGCACCTTGCTTCGGCTTGATTTTTAAGCAAACCAAAGACTTCTTTTTCATTCTGGGGAATGACGTAGAAAGAATGGCATCGATAACCTCGATGTTCAAGCTAGCTTTCTTCAGCGATGCTCACCACGCTCAAGCAATCAAAAGGAGAGATTCTTGCCCCATACTAAACGCAATTACTTCGAAAACGACATCCCAGGCAGCCCAATCGCACCCCAAAGGTATAATATTCCCTATGCTACTGCAATTCACCCTCAACGGCGAGCCTTGTGAAGTTGAAGCCCGGCCTGGCGAAAAACTTTCCGACTTGCTGCGCCAACGCCTGGGGCTGACTGGCACAAAAGTGGGCTGCGGTGAGGGGCGCTGCGGTATTTGCACTGTATTGCTGGACGGTATACCGGTCCGTTCCTGCTTAAGCCCAGCTGAAAAGGCGGAAGGAAAATCAATCCTCACAGTTGAGGGTTTACGGAAAATTGCCCAAAAACTTGCCCGCCCCCAGCGCAAGCTGACTGAATACGAAAAACGCGGTGCCTTTGGAGAGAACCTGCACTTGCTTCACCCATTGCAGGAGGCTTTCATTCGCTATGGTGCCATCCAATGCGGTTTTTGTACACCGGGTCAGTTGATGCGCGCCTATGCCCTTTTGGAAGCCAACCCTAACCCCACAAGCGCAGAAATTCGGGCGGCTATGAATGAAGTATTGTGCCGCTGCGGTTCGTACGAGCTTATCGAAGGGGCCATCCAGGCAGCCGCGAAGGCCGTGCGCACAGGCACTGAAGTTGAGGACCCTGCTTTCTTTGAAAACTATTCCCAAGCATCTGCCAGGAGCACCGAAATTTACTCCCATGTCGGCCAGCCAGCTATCCGCCCGGATGCCTTGGCCAAGGTCTGCGGCTCGGCAATATTCAGTGATGATCTCAGCTTCCCCGGCATGCTTTACGCCCGGGTCTTGCGCGCCGGACTGCCTTCAGCAATCCTGCGGGCCATCGATACCAGCGCCGCTAAAGCTCTGCCGGGGGTAAAGGCCGTACTCACTGCTGCTGACCTGCCGGCTGCCAGGCATCACGGGCTTTATTACCAGGATTGGCCTGTGCTGGTTGGCCTGGACGATCGCATCCGCTATCAGGGTGATGCCCTGGCGCTGGTGGCCGCAGAAACACAGGCTATAGCTGACCAGGCGTTGACCCTCATAAAAGTTCAAATGGACGAAAGACCGGTTGTCAGCACTCCCCAACAAGCCTTGCGGCCGGGTGCTGAGAAGCTGCACGAGCACGGAAATTTGCTCAAGCACATCCAGGTGCGCAAAGGCTCTGTAGCTGAGGGCTTTACCGCTGCCGATGCAATTGTTGAACGCACCTACGCAACCCCTTTTGCTGAGCACTTCTTTATGGAGCCGGAGTGTTCCATAGCAGTACCCCTATTTGAGGGTGGAACGCGAGAATCTGGCTCCCAACCCCCAAGCAAATATGAGATTTACACGGGCTCACAAATCCCTTACGCTGACCGCCAGCAGGTGGCAGCAGCTCTTGGCTTGCCCGAAACTTCCGTGCGTGTGCGCGGCCAGCGCACCGGGGGCGGTTTTGGCGGCAAAGAGGATATTGCCGGCCAAATTCACGCTGCATTGCTTGCCCAGGCCACTGGCTGCCCGGTAAAGCTGCTTTTTACCCGCCGCGAAAGCCTGCTTGTGCACCCCAAGCGCCACGCCACAACCATCCGCGTCAAGCTTGGTGCGCATAGCGATGGTACTTTACTGGCTGCTGAAACCGAACTCTTCGGTGATACAGGTGCTTATGCTTCCCTGGGCGACAAAGTGATGACCCGTGCCACAACCCACTCAGCCGGGCCTTATATCATCCCAAACGTGAGTTCCGATTGTTACGCCACTTATACCAATAATCCTCCCGCGGGAGCTTTCCGCGGCTTTGGGGTTATGCAGGCATGTTTTGCCATTGAAAGCGCCATGGACGACCTGGCCGCGCACCTGGGCTTGGACCCCCTTGCCTTGCGCCTGAAGAATGCCCTGCGGGCCGGTTCTGAAACCAACACCGGGCAGTTGCTGGATGCGAGCGTGGGCCTGGTAGCCTGCCTTGAAGCCATCCAGGCAGAGTGGCAGCGTTTGGGCTTGCATGAGCCTTTCAAACCAGAAGCATTCAAGGAAGACGGAAGAGATTACATAAAGGTTTGGGGCTTGGCATGCGGGTATAAGAACACCGGCCTTGGGGTTGGGGCGGATGATTTTAGCGGCGCAGAAGTAAAATTGCTCCCGGGCGGTCGCTTGCAGGTGGGCACCGCGGCAGCTGAGATCGGGCAGGGGATGGTGGCCACACTGCAGATTATTGCTGCAGAAGTTCTGCATTTGCCGCTCTTTATGATCAATGTATTCGTCATGGATACCGACCTCACTCTCGATGGTGGCCCCACGACGGCTTCTCGGCAGACCTTTGTCTCCGGTAATGCCGTCCGCCTGGCCGCACTGGAGATGCGCGAGCGCTTATTCCGGAAAGCCGCCCAGCTCTGGGGCTTGGAATTGGACCAAGTTGCGCCAGGGGCCATTCAAATTGATCAGGGTGGGATTCACCACGGCTCAAGGACCCTGACCCTCGCGGAGCTCTATCAGCATCTCAATCCCGAGGAACGCAGTGCCAAACATATCTACCACGCTCCGGAAACTGAACGGGTGGAGGATGGGCACAAGATCCATATTGCTTTCAGTTTTGCTGCCCAGGCTGTTGAGCTGCGCATAGATAAAAGCAACGGCAATCTTAAAGTGCTGCGGGTGCTGACGGCTAATGATTCCGGCCGAGTGCTCAACCCGCTGGGTTACGAAGCCCAGGTGCAGGGTGGGGTGGTGATGGGGATTGGCGCCGGACTGATTGAAGAATTCAAGGTTGAAGAGGGCGTAATTTGGTCTGACAGGGCGGCGCGTTACCCAACCCCGCGTATGCAGGATACACCTGAGATGGTCAACCTGATCGTGGAAGAACCCATGCCAGAAGGTCCCTTTGGAGCGAAGGGCATTGGCGAGTTGGTGAGCATTCCTACACCGCCGGCCATCGCTAATGCGGTCTACCACGCAACAGGTCTGCGCGTAACCCACTTGCCTATCAGGCCAGCCGACTTGACTGAGTGGGTGCAAGGCAATCAGACTGACTGAAGAATTTTTCATTCCTAAAATTGTTTTTGAAATTTTAGCCTGCAGAAACATTTTCCTGACAAATTATTTTTTCTCGATGAAGGATTTTTACCCTGTAGTTCTTGGCGGCAGATCCTTTGGCATTGCCTCAGGGTGACAAGCTGCGAGAAGGCAGCGTGTAAACCGTTCCTGCAACATGACTGGGCAGGAATCTTCGTTGCCCCGTCCTTACGTCGGATAGCAATAGGAAATTAGATTAATTAAAGAGGCTGACAAAAAGTCAGCCTCGGAGAAAGTGCTTATTCCTAAGATTTATTAAGAATAATCATAAGGTTTATAAACCGCGCTCACCGCGGATGTAAGGCTCGCCAAGGGCGGCAGGTGCGCCAAGGCGTTTACGGCGTGCAGCGGATGAGCCCCAAACCAGGGCAATAATAGTCAACAAGTAAGGCGCCATCTGCAAAAAGAAGACCAGGTTGCGGTCATAAAAGAAGGGGTTTTTCATGCCCAGCAACATGGCAGGACCCTGCAAATCCAAAAGCAAACGCCGCAGCATTCCGAACAGGTAGCCACCGAGGGCGGCGCGGGTGGGGTTCCATTGAGCAAAAATGACCAACGCCACCGCGATCCAACCCTGGCCACTGGTGGTCAGGTGGCTGTACCAACCGGGAGAAATGGCGATGCTGATGGATGCGCCAGCCAGCCCGGCGAAACACCCACCGATAAAGGTGTAAAGATAACGCAGGCGATATACACTTACCCCCAGTGTATCTGCAGCATCCGGTTTTTCGCCAACGGCACGCAGGTGCAGGCCGGGTTTGGTTTTGAAAATGAAGAGCCAGGCAATCGGAATCAACAGGTAACCAAAATAGGTGAGCAAATTATGGTCGGTGAATAATATCTGCCCAAGATAGGGGATCTTCGAAAGAAGCGGCACTGTGAAGTTTGGGATGGTAGCGGTGGTCAGCCCGGTCAGGCCTTCACCCAGGACCAGGGCTATACCCGTTCCCAGGAAAGTAAGCGAGAGACCGCTAACCGTTTGGTCAGCCTGGAAGGAGATAGTCACCAGTCCGTGCAGAAGACTGAGTATGCCGCCAGCCAGGATGGCTGCTAGCAAACCCACCCAGGCATTGCCGGTGGTGTAAGCAATTTTGAAGCCAGCCATTGCCCCAAGCAGCATCATACCTTCGATGCCGAGGTTCTGGACGCCGGAACGTTCGGTGAAAATCTCACCAATCGCGGCGATGAGCAAAATCGTGCCGGTAGCGATTCCAGCGTGGAAGATGACGGTAAAGTTCATTCTGCCTCCTCAACCGCAGCGGATTTGGCTTGAACAATCTCACCGTTCTTGTCAGTACGGACCACGCGAATGGTATATTTGAGCAGTACATCACTGGAAATCACCAGGAAAAGGATGATTCCCTGGATGAGGAACGATACACCGGAAGGTTGAATCTCACGCCCCGCAACAATCAGCGCGCCAAAAAGAACCGAAACCAGGATGACCGCGAAGGGGTTTAATTTTGCCAGCCAGGCGATGATGACACCCGAGAAGCCATAATTGGTTGAGATGCGTTCCTGTAAACGGTGCACCACGCCACTCACCTCAGCCATACCTGCCAAACCAGCCAGCGCACCAGAGAACATAAAGACCAGCACGATATTGCGGGTGATGTTGAGGCCGGCATATTTGGCAGCTTTGGGGTTGTCACCGATCAAAGTGATCTTGTAGCCCCAGCGGCTCTTGTAGAGGATCAACCATACAATCACAGCGGCAATCAGGCCAAAGATAACGCCCAGATGTAAAGTGATGCCGGAGAAGCCCTTATATTGCTTGGCAAAATCAGATAATCTTGGCAGCCAGGCGATCTTTGGGAACATCTTGGTCATTTGGAAGCCAGCATCGCTGTACTTCCCAAAGATCCAGTAGTTATTCCAGAAGACGGCGATGTAGTTCAGCATCAGGGTGGTGATGACCTCGTTGATGTTGTATTTGGCACGCAGAATTCCGGGAATGAAGCCGTAGAGGGCGCCGCCTAACATTCCCATCAGCATCATCAGACCTAATACCAGCACTTTCGGGGTGGCCTCAAGGTCGACCATGGGCAGCAGAATCACCATGCTCGCGAAAAAAGCACCCATGTAAAACTGGCCTTCTGCGCCGATGTTCCAAAGTTTCATTTTAAAAGCAAACGCGCAGGCCAGGCCAATTAAGAGCAAAGGTGTCGCTTTGACGATCACATCAGAGACTGCTCCCCAGGAGCCAAAACTGGCAGTCCAGAAGAATGAATAGATGCGAATAGGGTCAGCACCGACGCTTAAAAGAATCAGACCGCTGAACACGAAAGCAAGCAGCACAGCGCCCACACTGGTAGCGGCAGGCAGCCACTTGGGGTAATCTTCAGTGCGTTTTTGGACGTCTAAACGGAGGCCCATTACTCAGCTCCCTGTTCATTGAGATCGGTTGGCTGGGTGCGAGTCTCCGCGGGAGGACAAGCTGGGTCACCCCTCAAAGAACCGATCATCATCAGCCCGATGGTGTTGATGTCAGCCTCTTTTTGATCCATAACCCCGACGATCTCGCCTTCGTACATTACGGCCACGCGGTCGGAGAGCGAAAGCAATTCTTCGAGGTCCTCCGAAACCAGCAAGATGGCGCTACCTTTTGAGCGTTCTTCAAGTAATAGGTCCAAAACGGCTTCGATCGCGCCAACGTCCAGCCCACGGGTCGGCTGCATGGCCACAATCAATCTTGGTTTGGACGAGAGCTCGCGCGCCAAAATCAGCTTCTGCAGGTTGCCGCCCGAAAGCTTGCGGGCTTGCGTTTCGATGCTTGGCGCTTGAATTTTGTATTGGTTTTTGAGTTCCTCAGCGTGTACGCCGGCCGCAGTGTAGTTGACCCGCCAGGCATTGCTGATAGGGGCGTGATCGTAGCTCTTCATGATCACGTTTTTTGTCAGAGAGAGATTAGGGGCGGTACCTACCCCAATGCGGTCTTCTGGTATGTGCGCTAGTCCTGCTGAGATAGAAGCCTGTGGGCTCTTGTTGGCAATTTCCTTGCCTTCGAGCAGGATGTGCCCGGTGCATTCCCTAAGACCGGTGATGACTTCAACCAGCTCCGACTGGCCGTTGCCAGCCACACCAGCGATACCCAAAATTTCGCCTTCCTTGAGGCAGAGGTTGACTTTGCGCAGCGCGGGCAAGTTCTTATTGTTCACCGCGGAAACCTCCTGCAGTTCCAGTACAACCTCACCGGGGGCCTGATCCTTCTTTTGCAGGTTAAAGATTACTTCGCGGCCTACCATCAGTGAAGCCAAAGCCTCACGGGTAATACCTTCCACTGAAATGCCTTCCGCGGTGGCCCGGCCCTTGCGTAAGATGGTCAATCGATCAGCGACCGCGCACACCTCGTTCAGTTTATGGCTGATAAAGATGACAGATTTGCCTTGCCTGGCCATACCGCGCAGGGTTTCGATCAGTTCGGCGGCTTCCTGGGGGGCCAGTACGGCCGTCGGTTCGTCCATAATAAGAATTTGCGCGCCGTGATAGAGAATTTTGAGGATCTCCACGCGCTGCTGTTCACCAACGCTGAGCTGCCATATTTGCGCGGTTGGGTCAATCTGGATGCCAAATTGTTCCGCAAGCTCCCTGACCTTCTGATCGTATTTTTTGATGTTGAGCACGAATTTAGGCTCGTCCAAACCGATCAGGATGTTTTCGGTGACGGTTTGATTGGGCACCAGCATAAAGTGTTGGTGTACCATGCCGATGCCGCTGGCAATTGCGTCCTTGGGTGAGCCAAAACTGACATGCTTGCCATTTACAATGATCGTGCCAGAATTTGGCTTGTAGAGCCCCATCAGCACATTCATCAGCGTACTTTTACCAGCGCCGTTCTCGCCAAGAAGCGCGTGGATTTCACCTTTGCGCAGGGTGAAGTTCACGTGGTCATTGGCCAAAACGCCAGGGAAGCGCAGCGTAATGTCTTTCATTTCGACCGCAAGGGCCTCGTTTGTAGTTTCCTGGAGGGTCATGGGCGGGATATTCCTAAGAATAGAAGGATGGCTCAGAGAGCCATCCTTCTATTAATATATGGTTCGGTTTAGAGATCTGGCAATTCAGCGGTGACGTTTTCGTTCCACCAGTACATGCAGGTCTTGCATTCGCTGCCAAATTGCTTGAAGCCATCGAGGTCAAGCTGTTCAAGGCTGACGCCATCAGCAAGCACTTGATTGCCCTTATTGTCGGTGATGGGGCCTTTGAAGACGTCGAACCGGGTGAATTCACCAGCCAGCATCTTGGCTATCAGATCCTTGACCATTTGAAGGTCTTCGGCAGGGAGTTCAGCCACACCGGGCTGCATTGTTTCGCCTTCCATGAAGCCGAGCAGACCCAAGCCACCGGAATCGCCATCAAAGTAATCCCAGGTGCCCTTCCAGGTGCCAGCGCGTGAGCCTTCTACGATTTTGCCGTAGATGGGGCCCCAGTTCCAGTACATGGAGGTGAGGCAAGTGGGCAGGGTGCAGTTGCCAGAATAGTCATAGGTAATGCCCCATTTGCCTTCAGGTGCAGCAATGGCGGGGGCGGGGGTGTCAGCACCGGTCATAACGATCTGAGCGCCGGCATCGAAGAGCGATTTGGCACCTTCCTGTTCGAGGATGGGATCGTGCCAGGTATTGATGAAGCGTACATCGATCTTGCATTCGGGGCAGGTTTTCTGAACGCCCAACGCGAAGGCATTGCCCAGGCGCAGTTCTTCAGGGATGGGGAAGGTGGCCATGTAACCAATCTTGGGGTTGCCATCTTTCATAGCACGGGAGCCAGCCAGTATGCCTGCAAAGTACTTGATGTCTTCCATGGCACCCATCAGGTTGCCAAAGTTTGCCTGGTTGGTCTTGTAACCAGAGACATGGATGAAGTCGATATCAGGGAATTCATTGGCGACGGTTTCGGTTGCATCCATGAAGCCAAATGAAGTGGTGAAGATCACATCAAAACCCTTGCGGGCGAGTGAACGGGTCACCTGTTCGGCGTCGGTGCCTTCCGCTACGTTTTCGACATAGGCGGTGTGGACGTCTTTGAGGTTGTCTTGGACCCACATGCGGCCTACATCATGCGACTGGGACCAGCCACCATCATCGTGGGGGCCAACATAGACCCAGGCGACATTGTAGCAACCTTCGATTGGGGCCGGAACCTGGTAAGTACCAACCGCTTCAGAGGCAGTGGCGGCCGAACAGTCTACGGCAGCAGGTGCAGCGGGTTCGGCTGGGGCAGCCGTGGGGGCAGGAGTCGCGGTTTGGCAGGCGGAAAGCAGCATAGCCAGCACCAAAACCAGACTGGTAATAAGGACGAGCTTGTTCTTCATCTTTCTCCTTCTTGTTAAGTAAAAATGGCTCTTCACTTGGTCGGATGGACTGCACAGTAAATCAACTGCGTTTGCCGTCCCAAACCAGTTCATGCTTAATTTTACTGCAAAGGACCTGATTAGGTGAATATTCGACCCTTAAATCTTGTGAAATAAATCCTGTGAAATAAGGGATTAGTTTGCCTGGGTGATTCGGAATGATTGGCCGTCAAGCGCGCGCATGGTGGCCAGAATGCCATCCAGATGGTCAAACTCATGCTGGATAAGCTCAGAGAGCGAACCTGAAAATGCAATTTTCTGGGGACGTAAGTGCCTGTCCTGGAAGGTGAGCAGACAATTTTTGAAGCGTTCCACATGCACCAATAAGCCTGGGAAGCACATGCAATCATCCCAAACAAGCATCTTTTCGCTGTCTGGAAAGGTGAGGGAGGGGTTAACGATGAGCATGGGCTCATCGGTGTGCATATAGAGCACGCGTTTTTGGATGCCAATCTGCGGCGCGGCGATGGCGCGGCCGGCCTGGTGCAAGCGGCGGTAATCAAGCAGGGTGTCGCGCAGATCCGTTTCGAGCTGGGGCAGCATGGCAGATTCTTCAGGTGCGAGAGATGTGCTGGCCTGGTAGAGCTGGGGGTCGCCGAGTAAGAGGATGGGCTGGATCATGGAACCTACAACCAATTCTAATCTTATTGTTGTGTTTTTATGAGCGGTCAAGAGAATATTTTTGAGCGGATCAAACTGCATCTCTAACATCCTTGAAGAGATTTTGCCTTTCTGAACCACATTTGGTAAGGAATTCCGCCTTCTGTTAGCAGAAATCTTTTACCAAGGAAAGAGCTAGTGTAAAATGCTCATAAGAGCGTAGAATAAGCTAAATGAAAAAACAGTCTCCTCCCACATCAAAGCAAGTTGCTGAAATAGCCAAGGTCTCCCAATCAACCGTTTCCCGGGTATTTAGCGGTATGGACGGCATCAGTGAGGCCACCAAAAAGCGGGTTTTCAGCACGGCTGAGAAGATTGGTTATCGCCCGAACGCGATTGCCAGAAGTTTGATTTTAAATCGTTCCAATTTAATTGCCATGGTGGCCCTGGGGGTTCAGAATCCTTATTACAACGTGGTAATCAATGAGGTCGCCTCGAGAATCCAGAAGATGAATCGAGAGCCCTTATTTTTCATTGCCGAGAAAGAAAAAGGGGTCGATCAGATCCTGGGCCAGGTGATGCAGTATCGGGTTGATGGAATCATTGTTCTTTCGGCGGAAATGTCGCCCGCAATGGCAGCCGAGTTTGAAAAAATTAAGACCCCCATGGTGATTTTTAACAAATTAACGCACATAGCCAATGTAAAAACGATTTGTTCGGACAACGAAAAAGCTGGGCGGGACGCGGCTGATCACCTCTTTAGCCGGGGCTATCGAGAACCTGTATTCGTAGGTTCTTCCACATTTCACATAACCAGCCTGACGCGTGAGAAAGGTTTCGTCAGTCGATTTGAAGAACTGGGATGTAAAGTTCAGATTTTGCAGCAGATCCCATATTCTTATCAAGCAGGAAAAGTGATTATTGAAGAACTTATCAAGAGCCAGACGCATTTTGATTCGATTTTTTGCGCCGCGGACCTGTTCGCCCTGGGAGCCATCGATCAATTAAGGAATTCATCCATTCGTGTACCTGAAGATGTTGGCATAATTGGGTTTGATAATATCGAATTCGCATCGTGGCCATCTTATCAACTGACCACATTCTCGCAACAAACCGAAACCATGCTGGATGCCTGTTTTGCCTACCTGGATACAAAACTGGAAGGGCATGAAAACGGCAGCGATATTCAACTATTCCCCTGTGAATTAATCCATAGAAAGACAACCTAAAAAAGAATTTATCCCAAAAAAGGGGATTATCACTTGACAGGGCAAGGATCGGGGATTAACATTTAGTTAAGCATACGTATGCATAACACTCAATTGGAGAAATGAGGATTTTGCCTGCATGATCCAAAATGTCTTGATCGTTGGATGTGGGACGATGGGCAGCGCTATCGGCGTCTGCGCGGCTGCGGCTGGCAACAAGGTTGTTTACTATGATAACGGCTCGGACTTCCCACAGAACATCAAAAACCGTACGAACGGACTCCTGGACGAACTGCTCTCTTATGATTTGATCCCGGCTTCCGATTTGGATGCCATAAAAGCGAGATTGGAATCCTGCGCAGACTTATGCGCTGCCGTGTCCCACGCGGACCTCATCATTGAGGCAATCTACGAAAACCTGGAAGCAAAGCAAAAATTATTTACGGAGCTGGATGCGTTTGCAGACCCCTCCATTCCAATCCTTAGCAACACTTCCGGATTAAGAATTACAGATATCAGCAGCCAAATGCGCTACCCTGAGCGGGCTTTAGCTGCTCATTTTTGGCTGCCAGCACATTTGATTCCCCTGGTGGAGATTGTTATTGGCGATAGAAGTTCACCTGAACTGGCAGAGCGCATCAAAGAAATACTGATGGGGTGGGGGAAGACGCCCGTGATCGTGAAAAAGGACTTGCCTGGTCAACTGGCCAACCGCATACTACAAGCAGTCATCCGGGAGGCGGTAAACATTGTTGAGACTGGCCTTGCCAGCCCAGAAGATGTTGATAAAGCTATTCAAATTGGTATGGCATTGCGCTTTCCGGTTTGGGGCCCCCTGGAGCATGTGGACGCAGTAGGTTTTGATATCTGCAAATCTGTACAAGACACTGTCTTACCGGAAATTTCAGATCGCAAGCAAGCTTCCCCACTTTTTGCTGAAATGATGACTGCCGGTCACTCAGGTGTAAAGAGTGGTGAAGGCTTTTATGACTGGACTACGAAAGATATCAACACGTTGGTTAAGAGGCGTAATGATTTCATTGTGTTCGCACTTAAACAGATTAAGCAAAGTCATTTATCTGCCGACCTCGAATTAAACAAGGAGTAAGCATGCCTGCGTACGAATTGCCCGAAAAGATGACTGCCTGTGTATTGACCCGCCCCGGCGAGTTTGAAATCCAGCACGATATTCCCGTTCCACAACCCGGTCCCGACGAAGTTTTGTGCAAAATCCGGGCTGTGGCAATCTGCGGGAGCGACCCTGAGATTATCCGGGGAGATTTAGCGGGTTCATGGCCCCCCAGCTATCCATTTATTGCCGGGCATGAATGGTCAGGGGAAGTGGCAGCGCTGGGTCCTGGCGTGGTGGAATTCAAGGTTGGTGATCGTGTGGCAGGTGAGGCCCATAAGGGCTGCGGCTATTGCGTGAATTGTAAACAAGGCCGATATACACTCTGCCTGAATTACGGAAAACCGGACACGGGCCATCGGCATTATGGTTTCACTACTTTTGGGGCTTACTGCCAATACCAGGTCTATTCAGTTAAAAGTGTCAACCACATGCCCGACAACGTAAGCTTCGAAGAAGGCTCGCTTTGTGATACGGCCAGTGTGTCTCTGCACGGAATTGACGTTTCGGGGATTACCTCCGGAGGCACATCCGTCGTTATCGGTCCAGGACCGATCGGCTTGTGCACGATGCGGCTTGCCAAGGCATTGGGTTCAGTGAGGGTGATTATGGTTGGCCGAGGTTCCAGATTGGAATCTGCTAAACGGCTTGGTGCCGATGAGATCGTGAATTTTATGGATGTTGAACCAATTGCAGCCGTCAGAGAACTGACTGGCGGGTTGGGGGTCGACCAGGTGTTTGAGTGTTCCGGAGCGCCAGGTACGCTTACGCAGGCTATCCGGATGGTCAAGAAAGGAGGCAGTATTTCACTGATTGGTGTTGCCAAGGATGGTGAAATGGAATCTGTTCCATATAAATACATCACCCACAACGAAATTGCTATCTTCGGTTCCCGAGCGAACCCCAATACCAGCGGACGTGTATTAGAAATGATGTCTTCTGGCACCTTGAACGTACGGGATTTTATTACCCACCGCTTTGCGCTTACCTCGTTTGCGCAAGCTTTAGAAACATTTGTGCAACGGAAAGAGAATGCCGTCAAGGTTGTAATCCTTCCGAATCAAAATTAGTCAAGGAGAGAAAATGAAGAAATTTATAGTCCTCTTATTAGCTGCAATGCTCGTCATAATGGCTGCTTGCAGCGCTGCTCCTGTACAGGCTCCCGCTGTGGAACCTACAGAGGTTGCCCAGCCCGCGGAAACGAAGTTGCCGGTTATCGGAGTTGCAATTTTTGATTACTCCAATAACTATGTCACCTATATTCGCAACTCCATCATGGCCGTCTCCGCCGGAAAAGCTGACATCCAGATGGCTGACGCACAAAACGATCAGGCCAAGCAAGTTGAACAAATCGATTTGCTGCTGAGCAAAGGTGTAGATGCCCTGGCTGTGAATGCGGTTGACCCCAAAGCTGCCGCGACGATCATCGCCAAAGCCAAAGCTGCCGATGTTCCTCTGATTTTCTTTAATCGCAGCCCATCCAAGGAAGACATGCTCAGTTACGACAAGGCCTGGTATGTGGGTACAACCCCGGAAGATTCTGGCCGCATGCAGGCTGAAATGGCAATGGATGCCTTCACGAAAGACCCCACCTTTGACAAAAATGGTGATGGGATCATGCAATATGTAATCCTGAAGGGAACTTTGGGCCATCCGGATGCTGAAGCCCGTACACAGGCAAACCAGGATACATTCGCCGCGGCAAATTTCAAGACTGAATTGCTTGATGTTCAACCAGGCGATTTCAAGACCCAGACTGCCAAAGACGTGACGGATGTTTGGATGGGAAAATTCGGCGACAAAATCGAAATGATCCTTGCCAACAACGACGCCATGCTGCTTGGTGCCATTGAAGCTGCCAAAGCTGAAGGCTACTTCGGCGGCGGCAAGAAAATGGGCGCTGTCGGTATCAATGCCTTACCTGAGATCCTGCCAAAAATTAAGGATGGTACCATTATCGGGTCGATCCTTTCCGACGCTTACTCAGAAGGGCTGAACATCTTCACCATGGCTTATAATGTAGCCACCGGAAAAGACGTTTATGAAGGTGTCACAATTGCACCTGATGACATGAAAGCTATCCGGGTACCATATGTGCCGATCTCCATTGACAATGTTCAAATTGCTGAGGAAATGTACGCCAAAGCACTGAAGAATTAAGTCTTGACCCAAAGACAAGGCGGAAAGTTTTGCTTTCCGCCTTGTCTGTTTCAGAAAGAATTTTATGGATAGTACACCTTACCTTCTCCAAATGAAGGGAATCAGGAAGGAATTTCCTGGTGTAAAAGCATTAACAGATGTTGACTTGAATGTTCAAGCTGGCTCGGTTGTGGCATTAGTCGGTGAGAATGGAGCTGGCAAGTCGA
>WOZB01000078.1 GCA_011620445.1 Anaerolineaceae bacterium
GAAATAGATGGCGCTTAACCTTCTACCCTACCGTCCCCCAGCCCGCACCCTTTCTGTGCCAAAGGTATAATTCACTCAGATTTCTATGACAACTCCCCCTTTAATTAGTTCTATTCCTGAATATCAGGCCATGATATCCGCCCTTCAAAACCTCCCAGCCATCGGGGTGGACACTGAATCGAACAGCCTCTATGCCTACCGCGAGCAGGTCTGCCTGTTGCAGCTATCCAATTCAGACCAGGATTTTCTGGTTGACCCCCTGCCGCTGGATGGCATGGCAGACCTGGGCCAAATCTTCGCGAACCCTGCAGTCCAAAAAATCTTTCATGCTGGCGATTACGATATCGCCTGCCTCAAACGGGATTACGGTTATGAATTCCAGAACTTATTCGACACAATGTTGGCGGCTGCCACTTTAGGCGAAACCAATCTTGGCCTGGCTGCCATGCTTGAAAAATATCTGGGCGTCGTGCTTGATAAGAAGTATCAGCGCGCTAATTGGGGTAAACGCCCCATCAAGCCCGAAATGCTTGCCTATGCCCAGAACGATTCCCATTATCTGATTCCTCTGCGCGACCAGCTCCAGGAAGCTCTCATCAAGAGCGGCAAACTTGACCTGCTCCTGGAAGATTCCCGCAACCTTGCCCGAACCCCTTCCTCAAACCCCAGCCCTGAAGCTTCGGTCTGGCATTTCCGCGGCGCTCAAGAACTCAAACCAATTCAAATAAGCCTGCTTCAGGCTTTAATGACAATGCGTGAAAAGTTGGCAGAAAACCTGGACCGCCCGGTCTTTAAAGTGCTTGGAGATGCAGGTCTGCTTGATATTGCCAGGGTACAACCTCACCACATCGAAGAGCTTGACCTCCTGCCCACCCTTTCTGCTGGGCAGGTGAGAGCTTTTGGCAAGGACATCATGTTTGCCATTGCCCAATGGCGCAGCAACCCTATAGAGGTTAAAAAACGTCCAAACCACCGTCCCAGTGACGCAGAATTGCACCGGCGCGAATTGCTTTCCAACTGGCGAAAGGAAGAAGGCAAAAAAATGGGTGTCAGCTCCAATATCGTTCTCTCCAGGGACCTCATAGAAAGTATTGCTAAAACTTTCCCAAAAAACGCTGCTGAACTCAAAACCCTGATGGTGGATTATCCCTGCAGGTTTGAGCTTTTCAGCGCTGACATCTTAAAAACGCTACAAAAGGACACGCTATGAAACTAACCACCTTTGGTGCCGCGCAATCTGTAACCGGCACAATGCATATGATCGAAGTGAATGGCCGCACCCTGTTGATGGATTGCGGCCTCTACCAGGGCCGGCGCGAGGATACCTACAAAGTCAACCTCAACTTCCCTTTCGATCCCAAAACCCTGGATTGCGTTGTCCTTTCTCATGCCCACATTGACCACAGCGGCAACTTGCCCAACCTGGTCAAAAATGGTTTTCACGGTCCCATCTGGACCACCAATGCCACCGCGGACCTGGCCGATATCATGCTGCGTGATTCTGGCCGCATCCAGGAAGATGATGTTAAATTCGTCAATAAAATCCGTGCCAAACAAGGCTTGCCTCCTGCTGAGCCACTCTACACCGAAAACCAGGCCATCGCCACCGCCCCGCTTTTTCGTTCAGTCTTTTACGACCAGCCCTTTTCTCCTATTCCCGGCGTCACGGTTACACTCTTTGATGCCGGCCATATTATCGGTTCAGCCGCTATCTGCGTGGATGTCGAAGAGCAGGGCACTAAGAAGCGCCTCTGGTTCTCGGGTGATATCGGCCGCATGCAAACTCCCATCCTCAGGGATCCGGTTTTACCAATGGATGTTGATTACCTGTTGATGGAATGCACCTATGGTGACGTTGTGCATCCCTCCATGGAAGAAGCTTTTGAAGATTTCAAGGCGGTCGTCTTGCGCACTATTAAGCGCGGCGGCAAAGTAATCGTGCCCGCTTTCGCGGTTGGCAGAACCCAAAACCTCAGTTATTTCCTTGGCGATGCCATTGATAGAGGTGAAATCGCTCCCATTCCTGTTATTGTTGACAGTCCCCTGGCGGTGAGTGCTTCTGATATCTACCGGCGCCACACGGAATGTTTTGACGAAGAAACCGCCAACATGATCCGCGAGCATCGCACCCCCTACCTGGATTTCGACAATATCATTTATACCCATTCCACGGATGAATCCAAGGCCATCAATAGCTTCCACGAACCTTGCATCATCATCTCAGCTTCGGGCATGGCGGAAGGCGGGCGCATCCTGCACCACCTGCGCAATAACATTGGCGATGGTAAAAACACCATTGCCCTCATTTCCTATATGGCGCCTTACACCCTGGGCCGCCGGCTGCAGGAAGGGCAAAACAAGGTACGCATTTTTGGTGAGGAGTTCTTCCGCAAGGCCGAAGTTGCCAGGGTTGAGGGCTTTAGTGCGCATGCCGACCAAAATTTGCTGGTCGATTATGTGAAAGCCACCCAGAAAACGCTTAAGAAACTCATTCTCGTGCACGGCGAAGCCGATGCCGAAGAAGCCTTCCTGACCAGGCTGAGAACAGAACTGAACCTGCCCGAAACAGTCTATCCTACCCGGGGTGAAAGCATCGAATTGTAGTCAATTCGGTTATAATCATGCTCCACCGGAGAGATGCCAGAGCGGTTGAATGGGACGGTCTCGAAAACCGTTTTGGTCCTCGTGGCCAACGTGGGTTCGAATCCCACTCTCTCCGCCTCAACACCAAGGATTCCCATGCAAATCATCGAACTTGACCGATCCTGGAAGGGCCACCAGCTTCTTTTCCGCTATACAACGGAATACTACTACGATGTCAGTCTGCGGGATGGCCTTGAAAGCATAACCATCCACCTCGAGCGTAAAGCTTTTGACGCCCCCGTTGAAAAGAGTTTTGATGGCCATTTATTCCCTGATTATCCCCCACATTGCCGGGTTTTTGGTGTGCAATTGGATGGCCGTTATGTGGCATTTTTAGAGATCAGCCAGGAGGATTGGTGCAATCGGCTGCGCGTTAATGAACTGCTGGTCGAAGAAGGCTTCCGAGGTCGGGGCATTGGTCACCTTCTGATGGAAAAGGC
>WOZB01000201.1 GCA_011620445.1 Anaerolineaceae bacterium
ACAATTCTATCTGGCTCAAGCCATTTGCATAGGCCTGAGATATATCATTAACCCATTATTAACCTCAGAAGATTGTTGCTCTTTAAACCATTTACAGAAATCAAATAAACGCAATCTAATAATAGGTATAATCTTTTGAGGAGTAAATATGACAACTATCTGGGTAATCGTCCAATTCATCATTGTGCTCGGCATTCTGGTGATGATACATGAGGCTGGCCACGCGCTTGCCTCAAAAGCCGTTGGTATCCCCGTGGAAGAATTTGGGCTGGGCCTGCCGCCAAAATTGCTCAAGCTGGGCACAATCGGCGGAACGGAAATCACTCTTAACGCCATTCCTTTCGGCGGTTTTGTGCGCCCCAAGGGTGAAGGAGATGAAACGGTGGAGGGTGGCATGGCAGCCGCACCAGCGTGGAAGCGCTTGATCGTCCTCCTAGCGGGGGTGACCATGAATTTTATTCTTGGACTCGCTGTTCTAATTATCATGTATGCAGCCGCTGGTAAGCCGATCGCCAACAAAATACTGGTCTACCAGACTTCCCCAAACACTCCGGCCGCCACTTACCTTCAACCCAATGACCAATTGCTCAGTATCAACGGTCAAACATTGAACAGCATCCCTGAAATGCAGGAGATCATTAAGGCCAATGCAGGTACTGAAGTGGAGATTCGCTTGATCCGCAACGGTGAAACGATCAGTGTGCGCCTGACCCCCCGTGTAAACCCGCCAGCCAACGAAGGTTCGGTCGGTTTCGCGCCTATGAACCCCAATGGTCCGATTTCGTTCGGAGAAGCCATCCAATCCGGTTGGGATGACTTTAGCGGCTTTTTCAAACAAATCTTCGGCCTCTTTGGCCGTCTCTTCAGCGGTCGTACAGACCCCACGACTGACCGTGCTGTTGGTTTAAAAGGCATGTTCGATATGTTCAGCTACTTCAACACCATGGATAATAATCTTCCGGACAGCTCGAACATCCAGGCACCCATCTATCGCCTGGCCTTCGTTGGCATGGTTTCCACCAGCCTGGGACTGACGAATATTCTTCCAATTCCACCTCTTGACGGCGGGCAAATTTTGCTGCTGCTACCTGAGCTATTTTTCAAACGGAAATTTCCCCAAAAGGTCGCCAATGCTATCAATAGCGTTATGATGCTCTTGATGTTCGCGCTGATGGCCTATCTATTGATGATGGATTTTATTAACCCAATTCCATTGCCTTAATTGGAGCCAAGTATGCAAATCATTTCCCCTATTCCGCAACTTACCGAAGCCCTGCTAGACCCAAGCCCCTTCCCAGCCAAGTTACTGTACTTGTTCTCGGACCTCCTGCCGGAAGACCAGCGTGATCTGGCCGAGCTTTGGCCAAGTATCCCGCTTGAAAGGCGACGCAACCTGGTAATTGACCTGGTTGAGTTAAATGACAGCGATTTCCTTTACGATTTTGAGGCTGTAGGCAGGGTTGCGCTGGATGACGAGGATGTGGACGTAGTTTGCGGCGGCATAGACCTCCTTTTCACCACCGAGGACAAGCAATTGATTCCTTTGTATTTACGCCTTTTACAGGACCAGGGACGCAACGAACTGATCAGGGCTGCCGCAGCTAATGCCCTGGGTCCCTATGTCTACTTTGGCGAAATGGAAGAACTGCGGAAAGAAAAGCTGCATGAGATTGAGGAAGCCCTACTCAATACCTATGCGCAAGATCCATCTGAGCATGTGCGACGGCGCGCCTTGGAATCGCTGGGCTACTCCTCCCGTGAAGAAGTGCCTGCCATGATCCGCAGAGCTGTGGATCATACTGACCCCAAATGGGTTGAAAGCGCAATGTTCGCTATTGGCCGCTCGGCCGACGATGTTTGGGAAGAGCATATCATGGAGCATCTTGATGATCCTGATCACGACGTTCGCCTGCAAGCCATCCATGCGGCTGGGGGAGTGGGCTTGAACACTGCCCGAAAGCCATTGCTTAAATTGCTTTCTCCTAAAGCGGATGTGGAGCTCAGAAAAGAGGCTATTTGGGCACTCTCCCAGATTGGCGGTGATGGCGTGCTAGAAGCTTTTACACGCTTACAGGCACTCTCCGACGATGATGAGGAACTAAGTCTTTTGGAAGAAGCAATTGCTACGCTAAACTTCACTAACGAGGGTGGCCTCTATCAAATGCTGGATATCGAAGGGGATGATGCAGATGAAATTGCACACAGAGTCAGCCGCGACCCCGAAGATGAAGACGAAGATGTAGACCGTCCGGATTATGATGAGTGGGAAAAATATATGGATGAGGACGGGGAGTTCGCAGACGAAGACGATGAAGACGAGGACGAGGTTTACTTCGACGAAGAAGAAGACAAAGAACTGTTTTAGGATGACTACTTAGTCAGAAATCAACAGAGATGGAAACACGGTTGCAGGCGTTTGTGAGCGGACGAGTGCAGGGCGTTGGCTACCGTTACTTCGTTTACGACCACGCCAGGCAGCTCGGCTTGACGGGATGGGTGCGCAACCTGCAGGACGGCCGGGTGGAAGTGTTGGCTGAAGGGTCAACTGAAGCATTGGAAACCCTGGTAGCTGAATTAGAGCGTGGCCCAGGCGGTTCCAGGGTAAAAGAAGTGATTACCAAATGGTCGCCAGCATCAGGTGAATTCGACCGGTTTGGCATAGAACATTGGTAAACCAGGCGAAAATATCTGGAAATCAAAGACAAAATCCAAAAAATGAGCCTTCGATCAATTATTAAACACGAAAAGTCCTGCGGGGCGGTAATCTTTTGCCAGTTTCCTGAAGGGGAAAAGGTGCTTTTACTCAAACACCGGCTGGGGCATTGGGACTTCCCCAAGGGACACGTCAAAGTAAATGAAACGGAAGAAGAAACTGCCCTGCGTGAGGTCAATGAAGAAAGCGGCCTCAAGGTTGTTTTAGATCCGGGCTTTCGCGAAACCATCAATTACTCTCCCAAGGATAAAGTTAGCAAGGATGTGGTTTATTTTCTTGGGCGCTGTGACGAGAAGGAAGCCAGGAATCTTGCCCCGCAGTTATCCGAAATTGCTTCAGCACTGTTTGTAAGTCTGGATGAGGCCGAAAACTTGATCACTTTTGCGAGTGGTAAAGAAATCTTGAAAAAAGCCCTGGCCTACAAAGAATCCAAAGAACTAAACCGTCATTAATCGATCCTGCGGGCGAGCACTTCCTGCTGTTTCCAGGGTGGTAAGCCAGAATCTTCCGCCAGGATGACCTTCAATTCGTAAACCTGATCGCGCAGCATGGCCGCACGCCCAAATTCCAAATCTTTGGCAGCCGCCTTCATCTGGTTTTCCATTTGTGCAATGAGCTTTGTTAGTTCACGCTTGTCCATCTCAGCTGCCAATTCCTGGGCTGATAGGTGCCGGGGTTTGCCTGATTCCGTATCCAGGCCGCCAATACGGTCGGTAAGGTCATGAACAGCCTTGCTGATGCTGACAGGGGAAATATGATTAGCCAGGTTGTGGGCTTCCTGTTTGGCACGGCGGCGGTTCGTCTCATCGATGGCACGCTTCATGGAATCGGTCATTTTATCCGCGTAGAGGATTACTTCGCCATTCACGTGTCTCGCCGCGCGTCCGAATGTCTGAATGAGGGCTGTGTCTGAGCGCAAAAAGCCTTCCTTATCCGCGTCCATTACAGCCACCAAGGAAACCTCTGGCAGGTCAAGGCCCTCGCGCAGCAGGTTGATGCCCACGATGATGTCGTACACGCCAGTGCGCAGGTCCCGCAAGATGCTGATGCGTTCCATGTTAAGGACTTCAGAGTGCAGGTAGTGCACTTTGAAGTTGGCCTCTTTTAGATAATCCGCCATATCCTCAGACATTCGCTTTGTGAGGGTGGTGATGAGAGCGCGTTCACCGCGGGCAATACGTTTGCGCAGTTCGTTAATCAAGTCGTCTATTTGCCCTGCTGTTGGGCGCACACTAATTTTCGGGTCTACCAGGCCAGTGGGGCGGATGATTTGCTCGACTACCTGGTCAGCCTTTTCCATTTCATAAGGCCCGGGGGTGGCACTCATGTAAAGTGTTACGCCCATCATTTTTTCAAATTCAGCGAATTTGAGCGGGCGGTTATCCAGCGCGGAAGGCAGGCGGAAGCCGTAGTCCACCAGGGTCTCCTTACGGGAGCGATCGCCATTATACATGCCGCGCAGTTGAGGAATCATCATGTGGGATTCATCCAGCACCATCAGGTAGCGGCTAGGCATGAAATCCAGCAGAGTCCATGGGGCAGATCCCGGCGCGCGCTGGTCTATGAGCCTGGAGTAATTTTCGATGCCAGCACAAGTGCCTACCTCACGCAGCATTTCCAGATCGTAGCGTGTGCGCTGTTCCAGGCGTTGGGCTTCCAGCAGCTGTCCATTATTTTTGAAATAGGCCAGGCGGCTCTCAAGCTCCATCTCGATGTCAAAAAGCGTCTTTTCCATGCGGCTCTCATCGGTGACATAATGCTTGGCAGGGAAGATATCCGCGTGCTCGAGGCGTTCGATGATTTCACCGCTGATGCGGTCAAGACGGGTGATGGATTCAATTTCATCCCCAAAGAAGCTAATTCGTATGGAATCCCGGTCGCTGTATGCTGGCAGGATTTCCAGTGTGTCACCGCGCACGCGGAAGACACCCGGTTTGGTCTCCATGTCGTTGCGTTGGTATTGAATATCCACCAATTGCCGCAGCAGTGCATTGCGGCGAGTAATCTGACCTTTGTCCAGGTGAATGACGCTTTGATTGTAAACAGTTGGGTCGCCCAGGCCATAGATGGCAGAAACAGAAGCCACGATGATGACATCCTGCCTTGAAAGCAGGCTGGTAGTTGCTGCCAGGCGCAGGCGGTCAATTTCTTCGTTGATATCAGTTTCTTTTTCGATGTAGAGGTCACGCCGGGGTACATAGGCTTCAGGCTGATAATAGTCGTAATACGACACAAAGTATTCAACCGCGTTGTTTGGGAAGAATTCCTTGAATTCGGCGTAAAGCTGGGCAGCCAGGGTCTTGTTGTGGGTCATTACGAGGGTGGGTATCTGGAGTTCCTGGATAATATTGGCAACCGTGAAAGTTTTGCCAGTCCCGGTCGCGCCCAGCAGTACCTGGTTGCGGTAGCCCTTGCGGATGCCCTCAATCAGTTCTTTGATTGCAGTTGGCTGGTCACCGGTGGGTTGATATGGGGCATGCAGATCGAATTGCATAGCTTTATTATAGTTTAGGCAAACAGAAAAGGGAAGGTTAGTAGAACGCTTGGGCTACTAAAAAGAAGTCTTAAGGTTTCTTTCTGGTCGTGTTTAGAGGAGCCGTATCGGACATTTGGCACCTGGTCTTACAAAGACTGAGTACACGATTCATATGATTGGATTCAGTACGATAAAGCGGTAGAATAGGCTCTCGATGCAGACGATAACCATGCTTTTAATAGCACTTGGCCTGGCAATGGATTGTTTTGCCGTTTCCCTGGCCATCGGCACCTGCGGGCAAATCCCCGACTTGCGCGGCAAAATGCGGCTGGCAGGTCACTTTGGAATCTTCCAGGCCGGCATGACCGCCCTAGGCTGGATACTTGGCGGAAGCATTATCCATTACGTAGCCAGGTGGGACCATTGGATCGCCTTTGCCCTTTTAGCTTATGTGGCCTTCAAACTGTTGAAATCCGGCCTCACCAGGGACTGTGAAGCCTTCTACGAAAATCCATCCAAGGGCAAGACGATGGTTCTGCTGTCTGTGGCTACCAGTATCGACGCCTTCGCAGTAGGTCTTTCGATAGCCTTTATGAACGTACCCATTTTGCTCTCTGTCTTTGCCATCGGAATAGTCTCTGTGCTGCTTAGCATCATCGGCCTCTTTGCGGGGCACCGGCTGAGCTGCCAATTTGGGAAGCGCATGGAAATCGTCGGCGCCCTGGTTTTACTCTTCATCGCCTTCCGGGTGGTTTTGACACACCTGGGAGTCTTTGCTTAATTTCGTCGTTGCCTTCCCCGAAATTGTCTTCAGAGTGATATTATTCTGAGGTTTGTATTTCCGATTTTCCAAGGAGCAGAAAATGGCTAAAGACAACAAGATCAGGATAGCAATCGTGGGCGTGGGAAACTGCGCTTCCTCACTCATCCAAGGACTTTACTACTATAAAGATGCCAAGGATGACGACCGTATACCTGGTTTGATGCATGTCAACCTGGGTGGTTACCGCATCCGCGATATCGAAGTTGTAGCGGCGTTTGATGTGGTGGATACCAAAGTTGGCCTGGATCTTTCAGAAGCGATTTATGCCTTCCCAAACAATACTTACAAGTTCTGCCAGGTGCCAAAAATCGGCGTCAAAGTGCAACGCGGGATGACACACGATGGTTTGGGCAAGTACCTTTCCACAATCCTCAAAAAAGCTCCGGGACCCACTGATGATATCGTCGGCATCCTCAAGGAAACGAAAGCAGATCTACTCATCAACTACCTGCCGGTTGGCTCTGAAATGGCCACCAAGTGGTATATGGAACAAGCCCTGAAGGCCGGTGTTGGGGTGATCAACTGCATACCTGTCTTTATCGCCAGCTCAGAGTACTGGGGCAAACGCTTTCAGGAAGCCGGATTGCCCATTATCGGCGATGACATCAAGAGCCAGGTCGGTGCCACAATTACACACCGCGTACTCACCAGCCTTTTTGTGGACCGCGGTGTGAGGCTTGACCACACCTACCAGCTCAATTTTGGCGGCAATACAGACTTTATGAATATGCTGGAACGCGAGCGCCTGGAATCCAAGAAAATCAGCAAGACCGGCGCTGTTACCAGTATGCTGCCCTACAAGATGAACGAGGAAGACATCCACGTCGGCCCCAGCGATTATGTGCCCTGGCTGAAAGATCGTAAATTTTGCTACATCAAGATGGAAGGTACGACCTTCGGGGATGTGCCGTTGAATTTGGAAGTGAAAATGGAAGTATGGGATTCTCCCAATTCTGCCGGTGTCGTCATCGATGCCATTCGCTGCCTGAAACTGGGGCTTGACCGCGGTCTCGGCGGCCCGCTGCTGGAACCCGCCTCCTACTTCATGAAGACCCCTCCCGTGCAGTACAAGGATGATATTTGCCATGAGAAGACGGAAGCATTTATCAGGGGTGACGGCAGCAACTAGGCCTGGCTTTTAAAGCTATAGGCTTTGCATAGGTTTGGGTTTTCAATAACAGACAAAAAAAGAGGAGCGTACGCTCCTCTTTACCTTGATAATGGTGCTTTATGCGTAAATTTGGGCTTCCATATAATCCCAATTGACCAGATGATCAATAACGGCCTCAAGGTAAGCCTGGCGCTTATTCTGGTAATCCAGATAGTAAGCATGCTCCCAAACGTCCAGGGTGAGTACTGGCTGACGCGAATTACTCCAGGCGTCATCGGCATTTGGGGTTTTAAAGACTGAAAGTTTGTCATTTTCCAGTACAACCCAAGCCCAACCAGACCCAAATTGGGTCATGCCTGCCTGAATCAGTTGTTTGCGGAATTCTTCCCAGGAGCCAAAATCCTTTTCGATGCGTTTGACCAGTCTTTCAGAATGCTTAACCGTATCAACCGGTGCAAGGCACTTCCAATAGAAATTGTGGTTCCATATCTGCATGGCATTGTTGTAGAGTACTTTCTTCTCAGGTTTGCCGTTTGTGGCAATGCCGATTTCTTCAACGGTCATGTGTTCGAATTCTGTCCCCTTGATCAGTTCGAGGGTCTTGTCAACGTAGGCTTTGTGATGTTTACCATAATGAAAATCAACTGTATTGGCGGAAATTACGGGAGCCAGGGCATCTTTTGCCCAGGGAAGTTCGGGTAGTGCAACGGGGGTTTTCATCCATTCCTTTTTTTCTGTAGACATATTTCCTCTTTCTTTTCAGATTTTTGTGAGTGACTAACTTAATTCGATGCAGCATTTCAATTGTAAAGCATACTACTTTTAACCAATTTTAAGCCCTATACAAATTATTCTCCAATGATTTTGATGAGAATCCGTTTGGGACGGCGGCCGTCAAACTCTCCGTAAAAAATCTGCTCCCAGGGTCCAAAATCAAGTTCACCATCGGTGACCGCCACCACCACCTCCCGCCCCATGATCTGGCGTTTCATGTGGGCATCAGCATTGTCTTCGCCGTTGTCGTTATGCCGGTATTGGCTGACAGGGGCATGCGGGGCCAGGGTTTCCAGCCACGTTTCATAATCGTGGTGAAGGCCGGATTCGTCATCATTGATAAATACCGAAGCTGTGATATGCATGGCGTTCACCAGCAGCAACCCCTCCTTAACGCCGCTCTGCCGCAAGGCTTTACGAACGTCTGAAGTAATGTTGACGAAACCTCTTCGGCCAGGATAGTTTACCCAAAGTTCTTCGCGGTATGACTTCATTTGGCAAGCTCCACTTCGGCACCGTCCGGTTTCAAGCTTCCCTTTCCCTGCCCGGAGGATTCTTGCTGCATACTGACGAGTTGGGCTTCTTTCCGTGCGTGCATCACAAGGATAGTTTGCTGTTGGTCTATCAGCCTATTGCCTTTAATCGGGAACCAAAAAAGCGGAACTGCCCCCAGTAAGAGCGAGATCCCGGGGATGAGGCCAACCAAAGCCCTGATGCCCAAACGCGCACTTTCGGGTTGGTTCAAGAAGGGTACCCCGCCATTAGCCTGGGTGGTTACAAAGGCTGTTTCAGCCAGGATTAGGGCTGTGACATAGATGGCTATTGATTGGGCAGGTTTGGTTATCAGGGCGTTCGCTCCCAGATAAGACCCTTCCCGCCGCACGCCGGTCTTAATCTCGTCCTCATCAATCACCTGGCTGAGCACAATGTAATTGACCACCAAGTTGCCGGAATAACCAAAACCCGCGATGGCAATAGCAACCGGGATGAGAGACACTGGCAGGAAATAGACCAGTGAGAACCCGACAGCACAAATCAGCAGGTAAGCAATCCAGACATTGGCAGGTTCCCAATGCTTAAGCGGTATGGTAACCAGCGGCACACCGATCGTTAAAGGAATAAAGAGGGCACCAAGCAGCGGAAAGACCCCATAAGGACTCTGGTAAACGTAATCTGAAAGGTAAAAAATGGCTCCCATGGCTACAGCGAACATGAAAGTACACATGAAGCTGGTGATGACGTAAATAATAAAAGATTTATTGATGATGGTGCTCTTGATAGCCCGCCACCAGTGGATAGGCTTATCCACCACACTAAATTCTTTGCGCTCTTTGAGGACAAAACTGGAATAGAAGATAAAACCAGCGCACACAATTCCGATGATCAGCATGGCAATGCGGAAAGGCGTCAGGGAGACGTTGTCGCCGCTTCCCCCAGGCCGCACTATTTCGGGGATGATAAATGCCAGCAGGGTCCCGAGCAAACCGAACAAGGCAGCTACAATTTGGAGCTTTCCGCGTTCCATATCGGATTCTGATAGTTCGGGAATTAAAGTGCCGTGTACGAGACCGAGGATAGTGTAGCAGGTATCATAGGCCAGCATACTGATTAGCATCCAGGCAAACTTGAGGATCTGGCTGGCGTTTTCAGGGCAAAGCCAGATGGCAATGAAAGTAATCGCGTAGAAAGGCGCTGTGTAACGCAGATAGGGGATCCTGCGGCCAAGGCGGTGCTTGGTGCGGTCGGTGATTTCCCCGAATATGGGGTCGTTGATGGCATTCCAGATGGCATAGACAATCATGGCGATGCCAATCCAATACTTATCCAGACCCAAATTGTCCTGGAAGAACTTGGTTAGCATGGCCGTGTAAACGCCACCTAAAATAGCCATACCTAATGAGGCAAAGCCGAAGGCAACTCGCACCTTGGGCAAAATTGTTTTTGATTGGTTGGGAACAAGCGCTTCCTGAAAATCCATGGTACCTCCGGGGTCAATTTAGGTAATTTTACTTGACTTAGCAATTATTTAGTTTTTGTCTTCCTGATTTTTGGAATTGGAGTAGGGAGTCCCTGTAAACGAATAAAATCCCTGGTTTCAAGTGTCTTCCATCCAGCTTGTACTGGTATGCTTCCTGCATTTTCCATTAACGGTATACTAAAATGGATATCAGTAGACCCTTTCAACTATTGATTAGACCTCGCAAACAGATGGACGCGTTAGAAAACCCTACCCCCAAAAGTAAAAAGAAAGTTTGGCGCTATTTACTGGTCCTGGTTGTATTAGGGTTGGCGGTGAACGTCTTGCTTCCACGCATTGGAAATCTTCAGAATGCCATGAGCCTTGTCGAATCGATGACCTGGTGGGCGGTCCTGCTTGCCATCCTTGCCCAGGTGAGCTGTTATTTGGGCTACGGCTATACGCTGGCTTCAATCATGGCCATTAACAATAAAACACTTTCCATCGTTAAAGGAGCCCTAATTGCCCTTGCTTCTGCCAGCATAGGTTTGGTGGCAGGCGGCTGGGTGGGGGCTTCGGCAACAACTTTTGGGTTCATGCGCAAGAACGGTGCTGACCGCTCCACAGCTACGATGGCCGGGATACTGCCATCTATCTTACTGAACGGGGTCATTGAATCGGTGGCTATTGTGGGAATCATCGTGCTTTTTGCGATGAAGAAACTTGCCCAGACAACCCTTTTGGAATACATCATCTTTCTGGTAATCCTGGCAGTCTTTTCTTTTAGTGGTTTGATTGCACTTTACTTCCCGAAGGCAGCCTTTAATGTGGCTAACTGGTTCCTTTGGTACTGGGCTCGACTAAAGAGAAGGCCATACGATCCCGAAAAAACTTACGATTTGGTGACTAACTTTATTAGCACCTGGAAAGCCCTTGGCAAAGGACGCTGGAAAAAGCCACTGCTGGGAGCGGCACTTTACATCAGCTTTGATATGCTCTGCCTGTACTTCTTTTTTGTCGCCGCCGGCTACCAGGTTAACCCTGGTGTGTTATTTGCAGGTTACGGCATTCCCTATCTGATTGCCAAAATCGCCTTCCTCTTCCCTGGGGGTATCGGGGTGATTGAAGCTTCCATGGCTGCCATCTTTACGAGCTTAGGCGTGCCTGGTGAGGTCAGCGCGGTGGTGATCATTGGTTACCGCCTGGCATCTTTCTGGATGCCGATGATTTTGGGTTTTCCTGCCAGCGGACTTCTGAGCCGTATGGCAAAAAAAGAGGAATTATCCGCTTCAGTTTAGCTGCTCCGCGTTTCACTTTGCAGAATCCCTTGAACAGACTATAATAGAACAAATAATCTAAATTCAAATGCTTGTCTATCCCTTATGGATGCATCAAGGTGATACTGCTGCTGGATTGTGGTGGTTCAGTTTCGATATAATAATAGGTTGGAGACTTTCATGAGCAGAGACAATTTACGCGTGGTAGGTGCTCGCGAGCACAACCTCAAGAATATTACCGTTGAAATACCAAGGGACAAATTTGTTGTATTGAGCGGCCTTTCGGGTTCGGGAAAAAGCTCCCTGGCTTTTGATACGATATTTGCTGAGGGGCAGCGCCGTTACGTGGAATCACTTTCCTCCTATGCCCGCATGTTCCTCGGCCAGATGGACAAACCGGATGTGGACTCGATCGAGGGCCTTTCTCCGGCGGTCTCCATCGACCAAAAGGCTACATCACATAATCCGCGGTCAACCGTTGGTACAGTCACAGAAATCTACGACTACCTGCGTTTGCTTTTCGCGCGTGTCGGCATTCCGCACTGCCCGGTATGCGGCCGGCCGCTGCACAAACAAAGCGCTGAAGAAATCGTCAACATCCTCCTGGCTATGCCGGAGGGCTCCCGTCTTATTCTCCTGGCACCAGTGGTCAGGGACCGCAAAGGCACTTATCAGGCTGTTTTGGAAGATATTGGCAAATCAGGTTTCACACGGGCACGGGTAGACGGCTTGATTTACAACCTGGAAGATAAAATCGAGCTCGAACGTTATGAAAAGCACACCATTGAAGCAGTAGTTGACCGCCTGGTCATCCACCACGAGGAAAACGAAGCGGACCGCACGGCTTTTGTTACGCGCCTGACTGATTCAGTCGAAACCGCGCTTAAATTTGGAGAGGGCTACCTGACCATTCAAAATATTAGCCTTGATCCCCCGGTCGACACCCCATTTTCAGAAAGCCTGGCTTGCCCGGAACACGGTTCTTTGCTTCTTGAAATTGAACCGCGCTCTTTTTCGTTCAACACCCCGCATGGCGCTTGCCCCACTTGCCAGGGTCTGGGCAGTCAACTGAAGATTGACCCGGATTTGCTGATTCCGGATCCAACCAAGAGCCTCAACCAGGGTGCCATTGCTGTCCTTGAATGGAACGGTCCGCGGGAGGAAGGCGGCTATTACTGGCAGACCATGGCAGCTTTAGCCAAGTACAGCGGTTTCAGCCTGAACGAACCTGTGAGCAAACTCACCGCTGAACAAATGGATCTCCTTCTCTATGGCACCAAAGGCAAGGAAATTCCAGTCGATTACATTGGCCGCAGCGGCCGTAAAAGCAGCTTCAATACCGCATTTGAGGGCGTCATCGGCAATCTGGAGCGGCGTTGGCGCGAAACCCATTCCGAATGGATTCGTGCCCGTATCAATGAGTTCATGAAAGAGACTCCCTGTCCGGAATGCCATGGCAAACGCTTGCGCAAGGAAGCACTGGGCGTGACTGTTACAGATTCAAACATCATCCAGGTTACCTCCTGGCCGATTCAAAAGACCCATGACTGGGTTGAAGTGCTGGCATCTGAAGACAGCCCTCTCGTAAACCGCGACCGATTAATCGCTGAACGCATCCTGCGCGAGATCAATGCCCGCCTGGGGTTTCTGGTGGACGTAGGCCTGGACTACCTGACGCTCGACCGCTCGGCGGCAACCCTTTCAGGCGGCGAAGCCCAGCGCATCCGCCTGGCCACACAGGTCGGCTCCAAACTGATGGGCGTGCTCTATGTACTGGATGAACCTTCCATTGGCCTGCACCCCCGCGATAACAGCAAGCTGCTGGCCACGCTGCGAGGTCTGCGCGACCTGGGCAACACCGTGCTGGTGGTTGAACATGACGACGAAACCATCCGTTCCGCAGATTGGGTAGTGGACCTTGGCCCCGGCGCGGGCGAGCATGGGGGTGAACTGGTGGCTGAGGGCAGTCCTGCCGACATTGAAGCGAACCCCAATTCAATAACCGGCGCTTACCTTTCCGGCAGAAAATTTGTCCCGATCCCTGAAAATCGCCGCGATGGTAACGGCCACATCCTACGGATTGTGAACGCGGAAGAAAATAACTTGAAACACCTCACCGTGGATATTCCGCTCGGCAAGCTGGTTTGTATCACCGGTGTATCCGGTTCCGGCAAGTCCACACTGCTAGTGGATATCCTTTATGGCAGCCTTGCGCGGCAGCTTATGAACGCGCACACCTCCTCAGGCAAGGTTGAACGCATCGAAGGCGTAGAGCATCTTGACAAGATCATCAACATAGACCAGTCCCCCATCGGGCGCACACCGCGTTCCAACCCCGCCACTTACATCGGGCTCTTCGATGAAATCCGCGACCTCTTTACCAACCTGCCGGATTCGAAAATCCGCGGTTACACAAAGGGGCGCTTTTCATTTAATGTGAAAGGCGGTCGTTGCGAATTCTGCCAGGGGCAGGGCGAACTGCGCATCGAAATGCAATTCCTGCCGGATGTATATGTGCCCTGTGAAGTATGCCACGGCAGCCGTTATAACCATGAAACCCTGCAGGTACGCTACAAAGGTCAGAATATTGCCGAGGTTCTGGCCATGACCGTAGAACAAGCCCTGGAGTTTTTTGCGGCTTTCCCGGGGATTCAACGCAAACTGCAGACTCTTTTGGATGTAGGTTTGGGATATATCCATCTTGGCCAGGCTGCCACCACCCTCTCAGGAGGTGAAGCCCAACGTGTCAAGCTCTCCAAGGAGCTGGCCAGGCGGGCAACCGGCAAGACTATTTATGTTTTGGATGAGCCTTCTGTGGGGCTGCATGCCGCTGATGTTCACAAGTTGATAGACGTGCTGCAGTCGTTGGTGGATGCTGGCAATACCGTGCTGATCATCGAACATAACCTGGACATTATCAAGGTGGCTGATTGGGTGATTGACCTCGGCCCCGAAGGCGGTGACCGCGGCGGCGAATTGGTGGCTGAAGGAACGCCTGAAGAAATCTGCGAAAATTCCATCAGCTACACAGGGCAATACCTGCAAAAGTACCTGCAACAACACCACCAATACAAGGCTCCTGAGAAAAATTTTAGGAAAACCAACTCGAAAAAGAAAGTTGGCTAAGTGGAAATTATCTACAAGGAAGGGCTGCCAGACCGGGCTGAGCTCTTTAGTCTTTACAGTGAATTGGGATGGAATGAATTCCTCAAGCTGGATGCATATGCGCTTCATCAAGCCATGCAGAATAGCTATTACGTGGTGGGAGCATTTAGCGGAGAACAATTGTTAGTTACGGGTAGGGTCATTTCGGATGGGGTCACTAATGCTCACCTATACGGTTTGGGAGTGCTGCCAAAATATCGAAATCAAAGCATTGGGCAAAAAATAACCAGAATGCTTCTGGCTTGCTGCCAGGTAGCCAACTTATACGTTCAGTTTTTCTGCGAAAGGATTTGCGGCCTTTTAATGAAGTTCAGGGTTTTGAGAATTTTGCGATTGGCATGCGGCTGGCCAGGTGAAAAGGTGACCGGGTTCACTCAACGACATTGTGGATGACAATGGAAAAAACAACTGTCATGCGCATCTTGGAAGCTGCCGAAATTTCCTACACGCATTTTGAATACGCTTCAGATG
>WOZB01000231.1 GCA_011620445.1 Anaerolineaceae bacterium
CTTAGCAACTTTTGCGGAGAGATGAAAGCTTTGGTCAGCTATAACGGAAAAGCTTTCGACCTTCCTATTCTTAATACACGCTACGTATTAAATGCGTTGAGTAGCCCATTCGATGGATTGCCACATTTTGATTTGCTGCCTATTACGCGCCGGGTCTGGAAAGCACGTCTGGACCAATGCAATCTCGGAAATGTTGAACATCACATCCTTGGTTTGGACCGCGACCCTGATGAAGTGCCCGGCTACTTGGTGCCAGAAATCTATATGGATTATCTCCACTCGGGTGACGCGAGCCCTCTGGAGGGTATCTTCCGACATAATGAGAATGATGTTGTCAGTTTGGCAGCTCTCTTCACAACCATAAACGACCTGCTTGAAGACCCGCTTTCTCAAAGTGAGGCTTATGCCAGTGACCATATAAGTATCGGCCGTCTGATGGGCAGCCTCGGGGATGAAGAAATGGCTATCAAGCTCTATGAAAGCGGTAAGAGCCTTGGTGGAGATAGTTCCGCTCAATCCAATGCTTTGCTTCGACTGGCAGATATCCATAAAAGACGAGGAAACTGGAATTTGGCAGTTCCACTGTGGGAAGAAGCTGCATCCATGAATTCTTTGGATGCACTGATTGAACTGGCGAAATATTATGAACACCAGTCAAAAGCCTACAGTCTCGCACTCGAGAAAACATTAAAAGCCTTCGCACTCAACCTTGGTATTCCGGAAGCAGCCCAACCCAAACTTTTGCAAAAAGAACTTCTTAAACGAAAAAGTCGCCTCGAACTAATTTTGGCCAAACAGAACGCCGAGAGGACAAGTCCAAGCAAATAAACAAATAGGGTAAACCAATTCAAACCAAAAGGCGTATACAGATTTCTGTATACAGATTTCCCGTAAAAAATATAGATAGTGATATACTTTTGCAGTTCTCAGGTGAGAACTTTGTATGGGAGTATGTTTAAGACGGTTCAATCATGCCCTTGGGTGATACCCGGGCATTTTTGTTGGGAGGGCGGCGCCGCGAGGAGCTGCCTGCTGGCACGAATAATCTGTAGAGTCATCGTAACATCCCCCTGAGCGAACGACATAATAGCAAGAACCAGATCTCAAACCTCTTGAAGGCTTAGTGCTTCTTGCGCAATTAACAGGAATGGAGTTTTGATGACTACTAATTTTGACCAATTTGGTTTACGCCCTGAGCTGATACAGGCTGTCACAGCCCTGGGCTACCAGGAACCAACCCCAATTCAGGAAGGGATTCTTCCCTTGATGCTATCCGGACGAGATGTCATGGGCCAAGCCCAGACCGGCACCGGCAAGACCGCCGCTTTTGCACTTCCCATTTTGCATAAGCTTGATCCTAATATATTTTTGCCACAGGCATTGGTGATTGTGCCTACTCGTGAACTTGCTCTGCAAGCCCACGATATGATCAAAGCCCTTGGGCAATTCAGTGAGCCCCGTGTGCTGGCTATTTATGGCGGCACCTCCTACGGCCCGCAACTCAATGAATTGAGGAACGGCGTACAGGTTGTTGTCGGCACGCCCGGCCGATTACTTGATCTGCTCAAGCGACAAAAACTGCAGCTGGATGAAGTCCAAACTGTCGTGCTGGATGAGGCCGATGAAATGCTTTCGATGGGCTTTATTGAGGACGTAGAAAGTATTTTGGCAGCAACGCCAAAGAATCGGCAGACAACTTTATTTTCTGCCACCTTGCCATCACGCGTCCGCCAACTGGCCGAAAAATACCTGCACAATCCCCAGACCATCAGTATCACTGCCCCGCAGGTTACTGTAGCAGCAATTGAACAACGCTTTTATGTGGTCAATGAACACGATAAACTGGCCGTTCTGACACGTTTGTTTGAAATGGAAACCATCACTTCAGCTCTGATCTTTGCCCGAACGCGGGTGCGCACGGCCGACTTGGTTAATGAACTCAACATGCGCGGCTTTCCTTCAGAAGCACTGAGCGGAGATATCAGCCAGGACGCGCGTGAACGCACCATGGCACGCTTTAGAGCGGGTCAGGTGAAGGTTTTGGTCGCTACAGACGTTGCTGCAAGAGGGTTGGATGTAGAGGGTATTTCCCACGTCTTTAATTACGACCTTCCAGATGACACTGAGGTATTTGTACACCGGATTGGCCGCACCGGACGGGCTGGCCGTGCTGGCGTGGCGATTTCTTTGGCACGCCCATCCGAGAGACATAACATTCGCGATATCGAGCGCTTCACCAAGCAAGTTATGACCGAAGCCCAGATCCCGACTACACAAGATATCGAATCCAAACGCTCAGACGACTTGATGGCAAAAATTGAAATGCATCTCCGCAGGCAGAGAGTGAAAGAAGAACGCGCGTTGGTAGATGCCCTTGTGGCAGCAGGTGTAGATCCATTGGATCTGGCCGCTGTAGCACTAAAGATGGCACGAGCAGAAGAGAAACAACGCCCGATCGAAGCGATCAGCCCGTTGCCGGTCAAAGCAGAACACCCGGAAAGACGCGAACGCACTGATCGCTTTGAAGGCCATCGCACCTCAGGTCAGGCCTCATCCCGGGGTCGATCATCCGAACGAAAAGCCGAGGAATTTGGCATGGTCCGTATGGAACTGCGCCTTGGAAAAATGAATGGCATTCGCCCCGGTGAAATCGTTGGAACCATCGCTTCAATCGCGAACATTCCCGGTTCAAGCCTCGGTAAGATTTCCATCCAATCACGCAGCACGATGGTGGATGTGCCTGCTCAACACGTCAAAGAGGTATTGGCTCATAACTCCAAATACCAAATACGTAAACAAAGTTTCTCTCTTTCAGTGGCTGGGTGATTGTGGCCCGTCAGGTATAATTTTGCAAGGCGTAAATCGGTTACCAGTTATGCTGCCTGAAAGTTTGTTTAGAGGTGTGCCTGAGCTGGATTAAAGCCAGTGGTTTAAGGATGCCCGTTACGATTATGCTGAGATCGTCAACAAAGGCCATGGACGCATTGAAACGCGACGTTGTTGGTCTCTTTTTGATCCTGAATACCTGTGGACATCAG
>WOZB01000124.1 GCA_011620445.1 Anaerolineaceae bacterium
CAGCACGGCACCAAGGTACGCCCCGGACTGGGCGTGGGCATGGGTCGGGATTACACCCTCTTTGCAGTAACGCAGGGTGCTGTAACCTTCGAAACTCTCCCCGGTGGGCAGAAAAAAGTCCATGTGATTGAGACCGAAGAAACAAAGCAAGGCCGCATTGCTCTCGAACTGGCACGGTCTAAAGTACGCCGCGACCGTGAAGATGCTAAACCCAAAAAAGAGAAAGCCCCAAAAGTTTCCAACGATGAGAAATCAGCCAAGGGAAAAGATGAAAAGGCCCCAAAAGCTAAAGAAACCAAGAAGGCCTAAGAGGTAAGCATGAAAACAAAGATTCAACCAAAATATTATACAAATGCTAAAGTTACTTGCGCTTCCTGCGGTTCCACCTGGGAAACGGGTTCAACCCTCCCCGAAATCCGCACTGAAGTTTGCTCGAATTGCCATCCTTTCTATACCGGCCAGCAGGCCAGAATTCTTGACCGCGAGGGTCAGGTTGACCGCTTCTATAAACGTCTGCAGGTTCGTCAGGATTACGTCACCGACAAGATGAGTGCTGAAGCTTCAAAAATTTCACCAACCCGTCCTATTACCGATTTCCAACTCGCAGCCAAGTCGCTGGAAGCTCTCAAAACCGCCGGCATCCTTACTGTTGCTGATGTTATGGCAAAGCTTGAAGGCGGCGAGAAAGCCCTGCTTTCAGTTGAGGGTTTTGGCCGCAAATCGCTGATCGATCTCAAGAAACAGCTTCGTGCCCTCGGATACGAACTGCCAGCCGCTGCCCAGGAAATCGAGATTTAACTCTCTGAAATTCGGGTTATCAGCTAAAATTAACAGGCAGGGTAATACCTGCCTGTTTTTTTGCCTGGTGCTGATTTTGCTTACCTTCATTGCGCGCAAAGTGCCCGGTGTAATGATCGAGCTTGAAGCAATTATGATTGTTGGAGGTGTTTGATGATGGGTCAACAAATGGGGAGCCTTGAGGTAATTACAGGTTCAATGTTCTGCGGTAAAACGGAAGAACTCATCCGCCGCTTACGGCGGGCAACCATCGCCAAACAGAAGATCCAGGTCTTTAAACCGGTCATCGATGATCGCTACGCTTATAGCAAAGTAACCTCCCACGCCGGTTCTGACATTGAGGCTTTGCCAATCAATAACTCCGTCGAACTGCTTGAACACCTGGATGCCAATGCCACTGTAATCGGCATTGACGAGGCTCAATTCTTCGATGCTGCCATTGTGGATGTGGCCAACCAGCTGGCAGACCGCGGCTTGCGCGTAATCGTTACAGGGCTGGACACGGATTTTCGCGGCGAACCCTTTGGCTGCATGCCCGTCATGATTGCTAAGGCTGACAAAGTAGATAAGCTCAGTGCCATTTGTATGGTCTGCGGCGAACCCGCTACTCGTACACAGCGTTTGATAGATGGCCGGCCAGCCCATTATAATGAACCCATCATTGTTGTTGGCGCTTCCAATATGTACGAGGCTCGCTGTAGACGCTGTCACGACGTCCCTCGTGATTGAAAAATAGAAACCGGAGGCAAGATGCAAGATTGGCGTGATTTTATCCATGAAGTTGTAATCCCTGAACATCGCCTGCAGGAACGTATCGCGGAACTAGGCAAGGAAATCAGCCAAGATTACGCTGATAAAGAAATCCTTATCATCTGCATTCTACGCGGCGGGGTCATGTTCATGTCTGACCTGCTCAAGCACATCACCTGCCCGGTTAATGTCGAATTTATGGCTGTTTCTTCGTATGGCGTCGGAGCGCGCGAATCGACTGGTAATGTGCGCATTACCCTGGACCTGAACACTAACATTAAAGACCGGCATGTTCTGATCGTTGAAGATATCATCGACAGTGGTTATACCCTTGCATCGGTTGTGGAATTATTGGAGACGAGAGACCCAGCTTCGCTGTATATTTGCACCTTGCTCGACAAATTTGAGCGCCGGGAGATTGATGTGCCCATCCGCTACGTCGGGTTCCCAATCGAAAACCAGTACGTCTTTGGTTATGGACTTGATATCGACGAGTACTACCGCAACCTGCCGTTCATCGGGGCAGCGGATCTTTCAAAATATGCTCCCAAGCATTGATCCCGAAACCTTAACGCTTTTCAATACAATTCAGTCCCTGGCTGGTGAACAGCCGGTTTACCTGGTGGGTGGGGCTGTACGCGACCTTTTACTCGGCCAGAACCCCAAGGATCTTGATTTTGTGCTTTCCACGGGCTCCATTCCACTGGCAAAAGCGGTGAAAAAGGCCTTGCGTGGGGTTTGGTACGCGCTTGATGATGAGCGCCATAGCGCGCGGGTACTCTTAAGTTCTGGCACAGAATTGGAACGCGTTCTCGATTTTGTCAGTTTTTCCGGTACAAATCTCAGAGAGGATTTGCAGCAACGGGACTATACAGTCAACGCCATGGCCGTGCCACTTACCGACCCAAAAACCCTCATTGACCCCCTTTACGGGGAGAAGGACTTGAATTCCGGTCAATTGCGCGTAGTCAATGAGGAATCAATTCTAATTGATCCGCTGCGTGCCTTACGTAGCGTGCGCCTGATGCGCAAATTTTTACTCAAGCCTGATGAAAAGACGGCCCGATTGATTGCCGATGGGGCTGCGGGAATTGCCAGTGTCAGTGGGGAACGCGTACGCGACGAACTATTCAAACTCCTTGAAATTCCTGATTATGCTGAATCATTGCGCCTGATGCATGCATTGCAGCTCTTGCCGCCGATTTTCCCAAACATCAACGAGGTTTTATCCCTGGAACGCGTTCCACCGCATGTTTACGATCTTTGGGGGCACACCTTGCAGGTCATCCTCTACACTGAAAGCCTGATTACTGGGCAGAACCCGAACCCGGCAAATGATCACTCCGGGCCGAACCTTAAGCTTGCAATCGAGAAGCTCAAGCCCCATCTGAAGCACATCTATGGGGATCTTTCTTTGCCATTGCAGGCAGACCGCCAGCGCCGTTCGCTATTGCTCCTGGCTGCGCTTTAT
>WOZB01000035.1 GCA_011620445.1 Anaerolineaceae bacterium
GACAAGAAATGCCTTTGGGGCACAGCTAACTTATTCTCCAACCCCCGCTATATGCATGGGGCAGGAACAGCCCCTAACCTGGATGCCTTCGTGTTTGCTGCTGGTCAGATCCGTCAGAACATTGACGTCTGCCTTAAAGTCGGTGCTTCGGGCATCGTTTTCTGGGGCGGCCGTGAAGGTTACGAGACTCTACTAAACACAAACTCAGCGCTTGAATTGGATAATATGGCCCGTCTGCTGCACCTGGCTGTGGATTATGCCCACTCCAAGGGTTACCAGGGTGATTTCTACATCGAGCCCAAACCCAAGGAACCCACCAAGCACCAGTACGACTTTGATGCTGCCACAACCATCAATTTCATGCGCAAGTACGACCTGATTAAAGACTTCAAACTTAATATTGAAGCCAACCACGCCACCCTGGCCGGCCACACCTTCCAACATGAATTACGTGTTGCCCGGGATAACGGCGTTTTTGGTTCCATCGATGCCAACCAGGGAGACACCCTCCTCGGTTGGGATACAGACCAGTTCCCCACCAACATTTATGATGCCACCCTTGGCATGTATGAGGTTATCAAGGCAGGTGGCTTTGTGAATGGTGGTTTGAATTTTGATGCCAAAGCCCGCCGCGGCAGCTTTACTCAGCAGGATGTCTTCCTGGCTTATATCGCGGGGATGGACACCTTCGCCCGCGGTCTGCTTGCTGCCAATGCTCTTATTGAAGATGGCCGGCTGGATACCTTCGTTGCTGAGCGTTATGCCAGCTGGAATACAGACCTTGGCCAGCGCATCCAAAAAGGCCAGGTTTCCCTCGAGGAACTTTCCAGAATTGCTCTCGAGATGGGAGAAGTACACACCAACACCAGTGGCTCCCAGGAATACCTTGAAACCGTATTGAACCAGGTTATTTTCACGATCTGATACCAAGAGAGCGAACCTTGAACTATTTACTAGGTATAGATATCGGTACGTCTGGAACGAAGACCATCTTGGTGGACACTCTCGGCAACGAGATTGCTGCCGGCACGGCTGAATACCCGCTTTATCAGCGTAAAAACGGCTGGGCCGAACAGGAACCTCAGGATTGGTGGCAGGCAACAGTCAAAACCTGCCGCGAAGTTCTGTTGAAGAGCGGCGTAAACCCACACGATATCGCGGGGATTGGTTTAACCGGCCAGATGCACGGCCTGGTTATGCTGGACGAAAACGGCGAATTACTGCGCGATTCCATCATCTGGTGCGATCAGCGTACCGCATTTGAACGCGAACAGATCAACACGGCTGTTGGACCCGAAAAATTGCTTCGGATTACTGCAAATCCGGCTATCACCGGTTTCACCGCGGCTAAATTGCTTTGGGTTCGCAACAACCAGCCAGAGCTCTACGCCAGATGTAGAAAAGTCTTACTGCCCAAAGATTACATTCGCTACAAATTGACAGGCGAATTCGCAACAGATGTATCCGATGCCTCAGGCACACAACTTCTGGATATTGCCCACCGCGATTGGTCTCAAACCGTTCTAGACGATCTGGAGATTGATATCAGTCTGCTGCCAAAGGTTTATGAATCTTTCGAGGTTTCAGGCCAGATCACCAAAGAGATTGCCAGCCTTATCGGCCTGGCAGAAGGCACCAAAGTTGTTGCAGGCGCGGGGGATAATGCCGCCGCTGCGGTTGGCATGGGTGTGGTGGTGGACAATAAGGCTTTTACTACTATCGGCACTTCCGGTGTGGTCTTTGCCCACACCAGCCAGATGAAGATTGACCCTCAGGGAAGAGTTCACACCTTCTGCAGCGCGGTGCCGGGTGAATGGCACATGATGGGTGTCACCCAGGCTGCTGGCCTCTCCATGCAGTGGTTCAGAAACAATTTCTGCCACGAAGAGATGCAGAAAGCCAAAGAATTGAATGTTGATCCTTATGAATTAATGAATACCGAAGCTGAATCAGTTTCCATCGGCTCGAACAAGCTTATCTACCTTCCTTACTTGATGGGTGAACGAACCCCCTACATGGACCCGGATTGCCGCGGTGTTTTCTTCGGCCTTTCAGCATCCCACAGCCGTAAGCATCTCATCCGGGCAGTTATGGAAGGCGTAACCTTCTCGCTCTATGACAGCGTGCGTATCTTTGAAGGTTTGGGCGTGCGTTTCCCTGAGATGCTTGTAGGCGGAGGCGGAGCACGTAGCAAGGTATGGCGGGGCATGCTTGCAGATGTCTTTAATTCACAGGTGAAAACCCTGCATTCTTCTGAAAGCCCATCCTATGGAAGCGCCATCCTGGCCAGCGTAGGTACGGGGATATATGCCTCCCTTGTTGAGGCCTGCTCAGTGTTAGTAAAATGTGATCTGAGCATCTACCCAGACACAACCCATCATGGGGAGTACATGAAGTACTACGGCATCTATCAGGACCTATACAAAGATCTTGCTGTAGAATACAAAAACCTGGCCGCCATTTAGGCAGGTTAGCTTATAGCTGCCAGGCAACAATATGGAAAATAATTGTGCAGCTGCACATTATTAATAAAAAAGAAAGTAGGAGAGAATAAATGCAAAAAAAAATAGTTTCGTTTGTTTTAGCAAGTATCATGATTCTCACTGTCCTAGCTGGCTGTGCCAGCCCGCCCAGTGCCACTCCCGCGGAACCAGCAGTCCCTGCTGCCCCCGTCGAGAGCGCAGCACCGGCAGCCTCCACCGCACGAACTGTCGAACCTCGTGAGGATGCTCCTGATGGTGAGCCTCTGACCCCTGCCTCATTCTCCAAGGATATGTTCCCTGGACTTGAGACTATTGGCGTCAAACCCCTGAAGAAGTACAAAATTGCCTTCTCGAACGGCGATATGGCCGACACATGGCGTGCCGCTTTCTGGAACGACATGATCAAATCCTTGGATTATCTGAAGGCCACCTTCGGCATTGATTACATCACTGCCAACTCCGGTGCCGACAGCGCCAAACAAATCGAAGACATCCGCTCTCTGCTTGCCCAGAAGCCCGACATCCTGCTCTTCAG
>WOZB01000026.1 GCA_011620445.1 Anaerolineaceae bacterium
TATTGATAACTCCGAAGCACACAACAATGCCATCGTGGAACGCTACAAGGACAGTGGTTACCTGCTGGACATCTAAGGAGGACGCATGGTTGGATTTGTCTTAGTCTCGCATGGCGGCATGGCAAAAGGGATGTTGGAAGCCCTTGAAATGATTACTGGCGTCACCGACCAGGTAGCGGCCTTTGGCCTTTATGAAGGTGAAAGCCCGGATAGCCTCCTTGACAGCATCAGGGAGCAGTTGCCAGTATTGGATGATGGTTCTGGGCTCATATTCTTCGTGGATATGTTTGGTGCTTCCCCGTTTAATACCTGCGCCCGCATATTTCTGGAGAATCAGGAAAAATACGCCCTGATTTGCGGCATGAACCTGCCTATGCTTTTGGAGCTTGCGCTGCAGCGTGAAGGGCAAAGCTTAGATGATTTAGCGCAAATGGCGGTCAGAAATGGCAAGGATTCAGTCACCCGGTTTGAGCTTAAAAGCTTGGACGATGCAGATTAATGGATTTCTTAGGAGAAAAATGGCAATTTCACACGTACGAATGGATTTCAGATTAATTCATGGACAGATTTTGGTTGCATGGAACAGTTCTTACCCCAGCGACGAAATATTGGTGTGCAACGACAAAGTGGCCACCGACCCTATGCAAGTGCAACTCCTGAAGGCTGTTGCTCCTTCGGGCGTGAAGGTGCGAATATTCAGTCTCAAGGACGCGGCAGATTACATCAACAACCCTGCCAACGCCGAAAAGAAACTTTTTGTGATTGTAAAGTATGCTGAAGATGCTGTGGGACTGATGGACTACGGCGTAAAATTCGATACCATCAATCTCGGCAACCAGGCATTTGTGCGCGGTGCGGAAAAACTGAACAAGTCTGTCTATCTGACAGAACCCAGTGTCAAAGCTATAAAAGTACTGCATGACAGAGGGTTGACGATAACTGCACGCATGCTGCCGCAGGATTCAAGTGCTGAGCAGTGGCCAACGCTTCAAAAACTCTTTGCGAAGTGGCTATGACCAACGCAAATGAAGCTTTGAATTACGCGGAATCAATCCACGCTTTGCTGCAGCAGATTGAGACCACCCAGATGGACAAAATCCAGGCTGCAGCTGCTGGGCTGGCAGAAACGGTCGCCAGTGATGGAATTATTTACACATTTGGTACCGGGCACTCCCATTTGATCGCTGAGGATGTAGTCTATCGTGCCGGCGGGTTGGTACCCATCGATGCCATCCTCGAGCCAAGTCTGACTGGCCACCAACAAGTGCACAAAAGCGAAACCATGGAACGAGTGGAAGGTATCGCGGAAGTCATCATCAATTATTACGATTTCCAGGCCAAAGATGCCCTGGTCATTATCTCAAACTCCGGTCGAAATGCAGCCCCCATTGAGATGGCCAAGATAGCCAAAGAGCGCGGTTGCCTGGTGATCGCGGTAACCTCTTTAAGTCATTCGCAAGGCACCACATCCCGCCATTCCAGCGGTATGAAACTCTTTGATTATGCCGACATCGTGATTGACAATCAGGCCCCCAAGGGGGATACGATTATGCAACTGGATGGCATGGATGCCCCCATTGGAGCTTGTTCGGGTGTGACCGGCCTCTTCATCATGCAGATGATGATGGTAGCCACTTGCCAAACCTTGCTGGAAAAGGGCATTCAGCCCCCAGTTTTCCGCAGCGGCAATCTGGATGGATCGGATACTTACAATAAAGCGATGATGAAGAAGTACGCTGGAAGGATAAAAATCTGGTAAACCATGAATAATGAACTTTTCGGATCTGCCCTGCAGATAGATATAACGCCGCCAATTGGCACGCCCATGGAGGGTTATGCCGCCCGGGTTCAACCCAGCATTGGTATTCACGACCCTTTATTTGCCGGTCTCATTTTGCTGAAGCAGGGGGATGAGCAGGTTCTGCTCGTCAGCCTGGAGCAAATTGCCATCAGCGCTCCGGTCACTGAGAAAATCCGCGCGGCTATTGCGCTGCATCTGCCGATCAAGCACGAACAGATTTTAATTGCCTGTACGCACACGCATTCAGGACCCTCCGGATACATCACCCGCTTCCCCATGCTTTCAGACAGCACCGAGCCTTTCATGGTAGATCTGCTCACCCGCAAACTGGCTGGGGCAGCAAGTCAACTTTGGCTGCAATTGGAACCCGTTAGTTTGGAATTGGGTCAGGACCAGATTTTTGGGCTGGGTCACAACCGAAACGACATTAATGAAGAAACACAAGATCACGAAATGTTGGTTTTGGTGATGAAATCCCTTGCAGGCTTCCCGAAGGCCATGTGGGTAAATTACGGATGCCACCCAACCATCCTGGGTCATGATAACCGCATGATTTCAGCCGATTTCCCAGGTGCAGCGCGCCAGGCATTGGCCCGTTACTATCCTGAGATGGTCTGGCTTTTTATGAATGGCGCTTCGGGTGACATCAGCACGCGCTTTACCCGCCGTGGACAGAATTTTGCGGAGGTTGAACGGTCGGGCATCTTATTGGCCGGATCTGTACTCAAAGCCACGCAAACCGCAAGCCCGGTGAAAGTGGACAAACTGCAGGGAAAAATCGCCAATCTAGAGCTGCCATTGAGAGCTTTTGGAAACGTTGAAGCTGCCAGGGCTGAGGCAAACAAGCTTGAGCTGGAGAGCAAAGCCATGCTTGAAAGAGGGGAATCAGCTGGGGAACTGCGCAAAGCCCTGACACGAGCCGAGGGCGCTCAAGCGCAATTGATGATGGCTGAGCTCTACGCCGGAAAACAGAACCTGGAGTCAAGCCTCCAGGTTATTCGCATCGGCAGTTTATTGCTGGTTTGCTTGCCTGGTGAAATATTCACTGAAACTGTGCTTTCTCTCAAAGCCATGTGCAAAGGCCGCAAATTAGCAGTTATAGGGTATGCTAATGATTATTGTGGTTACTTCCCCGATCAAAAAGCCGTCAATGCAAATACTTATGAAGCCTTGGTAAGTCCATTTTCTGCCAGTGTCGCGGATGTGTTG
>WOZB01000265.1:0-2448 GCA_011620445.1 Anaerolineaceae bacterium
GTATTGGATTGCGTTCTCCTCGGCGTCCTTATCGGGCAATCTGCTCCAGGTGTAGCTGGTGATGCCATCAAACGACACGATGGGTTTATCCTCAACGCCCTGTTTGTTGGCTAAAAGCTGCAGGCCGACAATTGGTTTTTCTCTGGGGCCGCCAATCCATTCGATATTGGCGGTGACGTCGATGAGAGCTGGTATGACTTCTGTGGAGGCAGGCGTTTCGGGAGTCGCATTTGGATCTGGTTCAGGGGTTGGTGTGGGAAGTACATCGCCTGTTCCCTCCCCTTCAGGTAAAGCCGTTGTGGCTGCTGCGTCAAGCGGCGGCTCGGTAGACTCCTCTGTTGGAGATGCCGTTGGCTCTGCGGCCGGTTCCGCATTGGGGTCTGGGGTCGCTTCTTGAATGGTTACAACTGGCGGGGGCAATTCCTGAACGACCCCAGTGGGAGTAGGCGCAGTTGTGGCTTCGGTAGGGCTTCCATCAACAGGCGGAGTCGTGCCTTCGGCTGGTAGCGCTGTAAGAGAAGCGGCTGCGACCGTCACTGTGTCGACAAATCCGGTTGAGAATAGCATTATGGCTATCATCAATATCGAAAGGATTCTGTTCGCCAACCTGATCATAAAAGCCTCATCTTTCACAATATCTTAATATCGGAATCAACTCTTTTCAATCGGGTTAACTATAAGTTAACTATATTATTACGTCAAGCACTTCTTCTGCCTATTAAGCTGCTTTTAAGTATATTCGCCCATTATCGCATGTTCTATTTATGAAGGGGATCGTTCGCCTTGAATTTTGAAAAAGTTTTATTCGATTTATCATTCCCCCTTGATGACGTATAATTTTTGGAAACGAAGCTTGGAGCAAACATGGACCTGAATAAAATGCTGGAAAAATATGCAGATGTAATCGTCAATATCGGCATTAACATTAAAGCTGGCGAAAAACTCTCCATTCGCCTCACTGAAGAAGCGCTGCCGCTAGCTCGTTTGGTAGTTGGAAAAGCCTACGAAAAAGGTGCTCTCAATGTGCGCCTCGATTTTATGGATGACCAAATGACCCTGGACCGCTACCTGCACGGCAGCGACGAGGTTTTTGACTACCTGCCCGACTACGAAGTGACTTATCGCGATGCCATCTACAAGGATGGCTACAACGTACTCAACCTGGAAACGCCAAATCCAGAGTTGCTCAAGAGCGCAGACCCCAAGCGTATTGCCCGCTGGCAGAAGCTGGCTGGCATGAAATGGAAACCCATCATCCACTACACCATGGAGAACAAAGTCAAGTGGTGTGTCGCTGGGGTTGCTGGTAAAGCCTGGGCCCAGGCTGTCTTCCCGCTACTACCTCCTGAAGAAAGCCTCCTGAAGCTCTGGGATTACATCTTCATGGCAGAACGCATCGACCAGGCAGATCCCGTTGCGGCCTGGAAGCAGCACGATGCCAGCCTGAAATCCCACAAAACCTTCCTCAATAATGCCCATTTCTCACAGGTCCACTACGAAGGGCCCGGCACAGACCTGCTCGTGAGCCTTCCCAAAAACCATATCTGGGAGGGCGGCTCGTCGATCAGCCAGGGCGGAGATGTGTTCTTCCCCAATATTCCCACCGAGGAAGTCTTCTCGATGCCCGATGCAGACCACGTTGAGGGCAGTTTGGCAGCCACCATGCCCCTTTCTGTTCGCGGTCAAATCGTGGATAAGTTTGGATTTACTTTCAAAGATGGTAAAGTGACCGACCACTACGCCGAGGAAGGTAAAGCAATCCTGGATGATTTGCTGACCACAGATGAGGGTGCCAGCCGCCTGGGTGAAATTGCCCTGGTGGCAGCCAACTCACCCATCGCTAAGACAGGCATCCTCTTTAAAAGCACCCTCTTTGACGAGAACGCCTCCTGTCACTTTGCCCTGGGTGCGGCCTACAGTGAGAATCTGGAAGGTGCAACCGAGCGCAGCGAAGATGAAAACCGTAAGTTGGGTATGAACAACTCCGTTATCCATGTGGACTTTATGGTTGGTTCAAAGGATGTCACCGTCACCGGTATCCAGGAGGATGGCATTGAAATTGTCTTGCTCAAGGATTGCGACTGGCAGATTTAGTACTGTCCAAGGATAGCAATAGTCGGATATTGTTCATGATGTCGGATTGAAAACCGCAATCCGACCTATGCAATCGCAAGAAAGAAAAGTTTGGAAGGTCAAAAGCTTTTCCATGGTTTTGATACCGTCCTCATCGAAGCGAGCACGGGCCGCTAGGTCTCATTCTGAGCATCAATTGATTCATTGGGAAGAAGGCAATGGAGACCCTCGGTCAACTGCATGTGCTCGGTCAGGAGACCGGCACAAACTTAAGGCGGAACCTTACTTACTAGTATTGGTTGTGATGTCGGATTGAAAATCGCAATCCGACCTATGCAATCGCAAGAAAGAAAAGTTTGGAAGGTCAAAAGCTTT
>WOZB01000265.1:2548-2982 GCA_011620445.1 Anaerolineaceae bacterium
GTCAACTGCATGTGCTCGGTCAGGAGACCGGCACAAACTTAAGGCGGAACCTTACCTACTAGTATTGTTTGTGATGTCGGATTGAAAACCGCAATCCGACCTACGCAATTGCAAAAGTGGTGGAAGGCAGAAATTGTTCACGATGTCGGATTGAAAATCGCAATCCGACCTACGCACTCCAAATATAAACATTACGAGGTGGGTTTTGGCCCGCCTCGTGTTTATTAATAATTCGTGGTTAGACCTTCTCAGCCACTTCCCTCAGTGCAAGGCTCAGAAACTCATCTGTGCCCATGGCTCCGGGGTTTTCCCCGTTGCGGCGCCTCAGAGCAACCTGTTTGGCTTCCATTTCGCGGTCGCCAATCACCAGCATGTAGGGGATCTTCTGGTTCTGAGCATCGCGGATCTTGGCATTCATGCGTTCCGCACGTTCA
>WOZB01000100.1:0-1370 GCA_011620445.1 Anaerolineaceae bacterium
GTACTGGGTCGGGGGGGCGTGCGTAGGGGCATTTCGGGCCGCGTCTCATCAGCAAAGGGTTTCGCATACCCGGAAGAAGTTTCAGATGGTTCCGGCGGCCTTTGCTGCTGGCTTTGGGCAGAAAAGGTGGACTCATTAGCTTGCGAAGGCGGCCGCTGCCTGGGGGAAGGCCCTGACTGCCCCGAGGTATTGCGATTGCTCAAAGTGGTAAAGCCGCTCTGGTTTTGACTGGCAGAGCCCAATTGCGGGCCAGATGGCTGCGAAGCCAGGGGTAAATTCTGGTTGTCAGTTCGGTACAGCCAATCTTCATCCTCCGGGTTGGGCTTGCGTTGTACCACCGTTGAGTCCTTGATAGTCCGGATAGGAGCAGTTGGCTTCTTGAAGGCTGCGCCAACTGCTGCCGGCTTGCCCTCGAGCCTGATCTGACGACCAGCCGCGTGTAGTCTGTCTTCTTCCCTTGAGGCGCTGCTTATATTGGGGGCCAGGATGGGCTTGCCTTTGCGAACGGCCCTCAGACTGAGAACTTTATCCTTATTGATGCTTGTCAGCGTTTTGGGCCTCGGGGCTGCATTGGGGCGCGGCTGCAGTGCTGGCTGAGGGGTCAGTTTGAGGGTTTGGCCTTCCTGCTGAGTTCTTGCTTGCAGCCCTGGATGTGGAACCGGCTTCTCAACCGAAGGCTGAACTGGCTGTGATGACTTTTCTCGCGTTCGCCTTGCATCAAAACGAGACGGCAGCGGGCTCAGGCCTGGAATTTTCATTGTAGTGGCAGAAGGCCTCTCAAAGGGAGTTGACTCTTGCTTCTGAGCGATGCGCGTAGGTATAAGAGGGTAGCCTCTGCGCAGGCTGCGCTGGATTGATGGGCCGGGAAGCCCTGAAACCCGACTTAGCCCTGGCCTGGCAGAAGGGAAGCTGCCAGGTTCACGCTGCCAGCGCGTTATCGGCCTGGCTTGAACCAATTGCCTGCGGCCAGAAATCTTTCGGAGGAGGGTTTTGCTAATCAGGGGGAATGTCAGGCCGGGATGTTCCGGCACTTCAGCAGGCCTGGAGCGCTCAGTAGAGCCGCTGCTGGCTAAATCTGCTGCGTTCGCGGGCGCTGGGCTTATTTCTAAAGACGGCCCGGTCGGCAAATCCAGTTCAGGGGTAGTGGCTTGAGCGCTGCCGGTGCTAAACCTGCTTGGGAGTGGGCCCTCCGGCGGAGAGATTACTGAACTTTTAGAAGGCTGCCCGGGTGAGCGTTTTAGCGCCAGCGGCGTGAGCGTAGGGGGGGTAATAGTCGTTGATTTCTCAGCTACGGGCTTGACGAGGGCTTTCCGTAGAGCTAAGCCAGCGATGTTCAGCCTTTGCGCTTGCGCAGTGGAGGGTTTACGGGC
>WOZB01000100.1:1470-8732 GCA_011620445.1 Anaerolineaceae bacterium
TAAGCTCTTTCGCTGGAGAGACGTGTTCTGGATTGCTGTTTGCGGGCTTGGCATTGTAGCACGCACTGGCACGAGTGTTTCAGGCTGGGCAGGCGTTGGCCTTACCGGTGAAGTGATATCAAGATCACGAGTACCGGCGGAAGCTGGCTGCGGTTGGGGGTATATACGCCGCTTCAAAGGCATTTGGAAAGCTTTTCGCTGAATGGCTGGCGCCTGGGCGGTCTTAGGCAAAACTGGCTTAGGTCGGTTGAGTTGGTAATTGTGCTGACTAAGCAATGCCTGGCGGGATTTTTTCACCCCTGCTAAAGATTGGCGCGGGGCAATCGGCATCTGAACGGGTTGTGCCGCTTCCTGGGTTGGCCTTTGCGGCTCTATTTTTGAGACCAGCCCAGCAATAGCTTCTACAGGTGTAGGCGCGGTCTGCGAGCCAGATACTTGCTGGCTGGGTGGTGCAATATCATCTTGCCCGGTTGACGGCTGGGATTTTTTGGAAGTTGGCTCAAACACCTGGGATGAGCGCTGCTGATCGGGAACCGCCCGCGGGGTTGTAACTTGCGTCATTGGCTTCTGACGCTCAGGCAATTGACTGGCAGGGGCTGCAGTTGTCGTTTGGCGGGCGGCGGGTTCGGCAGGTTTTTCAGAAACAGGCTTGAGGCTGCCTGGGGTAGCAGAGCTGCTCTGTGCCCTGGGTTTAGGGCTCTTTTGCACCATTGTTGCATCAGGGGACGTGGCACTCTGAACTGCAGCTGCTTCTCCACCTGTGGAAACCTGGACCTCTTCAACCCGGCTGAAGCGCCGTGCACCGGGTTCGGGAGGTTTCCATTTGGGTTTGGAAATGGCTTGTTCCGCGGCAGGTGAGGCCTGGCTGAAAATGGAACCTTGATCAGGCAAACTAAAGCCCGGAATGGCCTGCCCGCTTGTGAAAGTGCGGCTGGAAAGTGACGAACTGGCTGGCTGGATGCCCTGGTCTCCACCGGTTCCGGTAGGCAGCGTCATTGCCAAGGCGCTCCATTTTCTGCTTTTTTCCTTGCTTGTTCTGCCTTGCGGTAATGTCATGTTTCTGCGTTTGCCAAATGTTCTTCGGGAGAACTGACGGATGACATCAGATATGCCATTGGAGCGGAAGAAGCGCCTGTGTACGCCCGCCATCACCTGTGCAGTATTCAGCTTAAGAGTCTGCTGGAAGCGGCGCAGAGGCCGGTTCTGGAAAGAACGCGTCATGGCAAACGATTTCAACATCCCCTTGGAGCTAACCGGCCTCTCAAGGTTTTGTTCGTCTTGCATCGCGTTTGCTTTGTCTTCAGCAGCCATTAAAACCTTTTAAGATTACTTGACCAAGGAGCCGACAGCGAACATCGGTGTACCAAACACCTGGCTAAGTGTGATGCCCGCATGGGCAATTTCAAGAGTTTCGATGGCAGTGGAGTTGGTGTTGTTCACGTCCAACGGCGAGAGCTTCCAGGATACCGGGTAAGCGTCTTCCACGTTCCACTGCTTGACGATGCCGTACCCGCCTCCTATCAGGCCGGCCGCCCCCAACAGGTTCATGCCGGGGCCGCCCTGGTAAATGGTGAGATTGACACGCTGGACGTCGAATTTGTATTTGCCTTTTTCAAACCATTTCCACAACTCCTGGGAGGTGCTGAGGCCGCGGCTTAGAACGATATTTTCAAATTGGATGCGCCCCGGCAGTTGATGGGCATGGTCGTTTTGCCCGCCCTCAATCACCGTCTCCACTTCGCGCCGAGCACCGATGCCGCTGCATTGGGTAAAGAGACCCACGATGACGCCTGAAATGTCCAGGTAGAACATATAGGCGGGCACAGGGTCCATCCGCACCCCGGTCACATTCTCCAGCGTGTGAATGCCCATCATCGCCTTGGACTTGAGCGCTTTCGTAATCGGGTTTTCACTAACGGGCAGCTTGGTGCTGATATTCTTTGGTCCATTCAACAGGCTCATGCCAGCTCCTTTCACCAGTACAGGGAACGTCCCTGGCTTTCGTTTTCACTGTGCAGGTCTTCGCGCAGCAGTTTTAGGATGTTCCTTGCCAAGGTCTGCAATTCAAAATATGTCAGGTCAGGTGCATTGGCAAGGTCCTGATCAGTTTCGGCCTTCAGTTTTTCTCCGTCCAGGCTGCTTTCAGCGGAGGGGGCTGCTGGTTCTGAGAAAGAAATTGGGCTCATTTTATGTTCATCCAGTTTTTCATTCAGGCGTTGTTAATACGCTGGTTGATGTGGGCAATCTCACTGACCCAACGCCTGCGGCTTTGATGTTCAAGGTTCATAACATCCTCCAGCGGCCAGTGAAAATGGTAGGCGATGTAGGCTATCTCCTCATGCAGCTGATCGAGGGGATAGCCCGTCATTCCCCCCCCAATGCTGTCAGGTCCACCTCTACATCCTTCCCGCAGTGCGGGCAGGTAACCGCAATCCTGGGTTTGCCAGTCTCATTGATCTGCTGATAAAAAGCCTGAAGAAAATTCAGGTCGGCAGTAAATAAATTTTCGATGATGCCGGTATTGACACTTGGCAAGGACCCGAGGCTTGTAATCACACGCGAAAGCAGCACGATCACCAGGTAAGCTTCGTTGGATTGCACGCGCATGTCGTTCATGGGCGTAATTTCATCCATGGCGGTCGCCAGGCGCATTGTGCCGTGCTTATGCAGCGTGCCTTCCTTATCTACATAGCCGATGGGCAGATCAAATTCAAATTCCGTTTGTATACTCATAACGTCTATCCTTTCCCAACTTCCCGTTCTGGGGCCGCCTTAGGGGTCCACCCGTTCAATGGTTTCTGCCATCAAAGTGATGGAAAAACGCGCCACATTTGACGGGCGAGTCTGGTCCATTTCAAACCCCGCGATTTTGATGGGCATCGCGTTTGTCAAATTCCAAACCACAAGGGCTTCATACTTGCCTTTCTGGTGAGCATTCAGGCTGATGGTCACATTCTTGCGGGCGGCCTTGGTGAGGCCGTTGCTGGCAGAGACGAACCAGTTGTATAGTTCCTTGGTATTTCCATAACCATTGCTGAGGGTGATCGGCGCGAAATGTGTCACCCCGGGGATGAGCAAGGTCTGAAACTCCCCGGACTCGCGCACCACGTTGTGCTTGATCACCTCCATTTCAATTTCACCGCCGCTGATGCTTGAGAAGGTCGCCAGGCGATTCTTGTCAATATCCAGGGTGTAACTGGAATCCAGGGGATTGATATTGAAAGTCTCATTCAAGATCTTAAGCATCTTCACCAGCCTTCTTGCTGCGGCTTGCCAGGAGTATCAAGGGAAACAAAGTACGCGTTCCCTTGATACTCATCCTGGTGCCTTAAAAATCGGTTTCACGGGCTAACTAACCCGTACCATCCCCTCATGGACGATGGTTACATCTTCGATCATGTAGTTAGTGCTGGATGAATCCAGCTCAGGGCCGACTACTTTGCTGGGCCATGCGTTCTCAAAATTCCAGCGGGCTATTTCTTTCTGGGTCTGATCGTAGGCGATGATGGAGCAGTTGGTGCGAGCGTCTGCTACTTTTCCATCCACCACCAGCTTGCGCCAGTTCCAGATATCAATATTGCTGGTTACGCCGCGCTTGAGTGTGACCTCAGTCCAGGTGAGGCGGCCAGGCAACTTTTGGATGATTGTCTCGCCTTTCTCGGAGACAACTTTGTGTTCAACGACTTCGGACTCAGAACCGATCCCGCCAACGTTGGTAAAAAAGCCTGACAGCTTACCGGAAATTTCAAGTCCGAACTTAAATGCAACAAGTGGATCCTCACGTGATGGCATTCATTAACTCCTTTGCTCAAAATGGTTGATTCTTCTCTTCTACTCGGCGCCTGGGCCAGCCCACTGGCTAATCCGGAAGATGACAAATTCCGCCGGTTTGACTGGTGCCATACCGATTTCGATGATCAAACGGCCGAGATCGCGTGATTCAGGCGGGTTCAATTCATCATCGACCTTGACATAAAAGGCTTCTTCGGGGGAATTGCCAAACAATGCCCCGTCGCGCCAGACAGTCTTGAGGAATGAGGATGCATCCCTGCGGACCTTGGCCCACAGTTTGCGATCATTCGGTTCAAAGACCACCCACTGGGTGCCATTTTCGATTGACTTCTCAACGTAGTTGAAGAGACGTCGCACGTTGATGTAGCGCCAGGCCGGGTCGCTGCTGAGGGTGCGGGCACCCCATACGCGCAGACCCCGCCCAGGGAAACCGCGGATGCAGTTGACACCGATGGGGTTGAGGGTATCTTGTTCACCCTTGGTGGTTGGATAAGCGACGCCGATGGCACCTTGCACAACTTCGTTGGCAGGGGCTTTATGGACGCCGCGGGTGTTGTCATTGCGTGCCCAAACGCCGGCAATGTGGCCGGAAGGTGGGATGGCAACGGGTCGGTTGGTGTTGGGATCCATGATTTCGATCCATGGATAGTACATGGCAGCATAGCTGGAATCGAAACCGGTTGTATCCATGCGCCACTTCTTGACTTCCTGAGGTGAAAGGTCGGGTGGTACATCCAGGATTGCCACGCGGTCGCCCATGCGCGAGCAGTGGGCAATCATCAATGTTTGCACCGCCTTGACCATATTCAGGTCGAGCGTTTCACCGGGCATGGTAGTCATCAGGTCTGGTACTGCAACCATGGTCACATCATCCAGTACCTCGAGGCCTTCCACACCGGTGCGTTCGGTCACATTCCCCTGGAATTCAGCAGTTGAAGGAGGGGGCAAAAGCTTCTTTTCGATCATCAGCGGCTGCTCCTGCTCCTTGGGGACCAGGTTGGCGGCTGAAGTGGCATCGCTGGCGACTAGCAGGTCCACCAGCTTTGAAGACCGGTTGTTCTTGAAGGCTACTTCAACGGTTTTCTTGCCATTTGCGGTAGTTTCCTGCAGTTTTACTTCGTTGAAGACTTCTGCAACCTTCCATTCGCTATTGCTTTTCTCTTCTTCGACGATAAGAGTGAATGTGTTTTTGAGATTGGCTAAATCAGCCTCAGACCCTTCTTGTGCCTTGCCTTCGCCTTCGGCTTTTTCACCCTTTTTGGGGGCAGGCAAGTTCTCAACATCTTCAATGCGCACGCGCAGTCTGCCACCGATGGGGCCGGAGAGGCGGGCAACTGCAGTTAGGGCGGGTTTTCCCTGTCGGTTCATCAGAACGGTTTGAGCCTTTGGGAAGGTTCTCACGCTCACGACGTAGCACCGGGATCCCCCGTTCATAAAATATCCAAAGACCGATTGTGGAAGATAGGTGCCTGACACAAAATTCCCATAGCGTTCCACATATTGAGACCAGTTGGTGATGAGTTGGGGTTTGTTGATCAGGTTTTCAACTAGCATTTCCCCGCCGACCTCCCGCATCAGTTCCGCTTTTTCAGTGAAACCGATAAAGGTTGCCATGGCGGTTCCGACGCCTTCGATGGGTTTTGGACCTCGATCGACTTCTTCGACGTATACACCTGGCGAAAGATATTCTGGCATAAAAACACTCCTCGATGGTTAAGCTTGATTATTGGTTGATTGTTGACCGTTCTTCCTATGTGTTATTCTTCCCGCATCCCCCTCTCTTTCTATAGCTCGAAGTCGTAAACCACAGAGGGAACGACGATCTTCTGACGCTTGAGTAAGCGGCCATTGGCGCTCACTTCGAGGTGGTATTCCCCCTCGTCAAGACGTGTCAGGGCGAAATCACCTGATTCGGTTAAGGGAATCGATTTGCCGCTTTCGGCTAATGTCAGGTTTAGAGTCGATAACGAGTACTTCTGACTCTGGATTTTTCCGCGTACAGCAAAATAGGCTTTTGACTCAAATGTGCCCTCCTTTTGGGTTTCGCTCATTTCAGGAGATGGATTTTGCTTGAAACTGATCTCCGTTGTACTGACTGCCGGAACAAGCAGCGGCTGGTAAGGATCAATCGATAAGGTGACTTTTAGTCGGATGCCTGGCTTGAAGACGTTATCCAGGGTGTTCCACAAAGTACTGGGGTTTGCCAGCACATCAGACTGCACAGCTTCAAGCCGGATGGGGACGGTGGGGTTTTTGAGCTGCTCCGGCAAGTAGTCGTCTGAAAGAATGGGGGTGCGCAGCAGCAGAATCAATACATTGGAAAGCAGCTGGTGCTCGTCAACCACTTCTTTCGTCCAGGCGGTGATCAGATATTCAAGGTCAACACGCACTGGGTTGCGCCGCAGCTCCACTAAACCGTTTTCCAGGTCTTGCCTGGACCACTGTTCTGAACCGCGCAGATCCAGGTTTTCCTTCAGATCGAAGAGGTACATATTGATGGTCGGTTTGGTCAGCCGCGATGACCATTCCCTCTTGGGCTGGTCAAAGCTGATTTCCACTTCGTTTTTGCGCAGCGGAATTTCCTGGTAAAGAAACTCGCGCATGGCTTTATCAATATCTGCAATCATGGTCTACTTCCACTTAATGTCATCAGCAACGATTTTCTCAAGGTCACGGGCTCCTGAAGCCAGGTCCTGAAGGGCGGCACCAAAGGTATCAATGAGATATTGGATCGTATCCAGGCTCACCTCCACAGTCTCAGGATCGATCTGACTATCCAAAACGATCATCAGATGCCTGAAGTAAACCAGGCCGCTCGATTCGTTATAGGCAAAACCCATCAGTGGCGCAAAATTATTGACCAGCCCCACCAGCCGGGCCATTTCGGCAGCCTGGACCTCCGCTACCGTAAATGGCAGCGGCGCAAAAAACTGTAGAAATTCGAGATCATTGGCCTCATCTGGCTGCTCTTCGGCTTGCCCAAGAGCTAAATCAGCCACCATCATTAACTCAATCTTCAGATCCCAATTCAGATCTGGCAGTGAGATAGCCTGGCTAAGCTTCGGGAACGGTGTGGCAGCATCGGCCTCTGAAAAAACTGTGATCAAGCCTCGTTGCTCAAGTTGCTTCTGAAGGTTTTCCAATAGGTGTGTCATTCGGTTTCCTGTCCGCTTCTGACCGGGCGCATGCTTAGCCCACCGTCTTGTTTATTTTTTCTTTGATGATTTGCTGCGCCGTCTCAGGGTCTGATTTCACAAATTCCACCGGCTTATTGATGCCCAGCACTTTCTGCACGAAGTCGATCAGGCTCTTGTCAATTTGGCTTTCATCGGCTTTTTCAAACTCTTTCCGGATGGCTTCAGCGGCTGCATCTGGGTCGACGGACATCCCGCTCATCTGCAGGGATTTCTTTTGAGCTTCAAGACCTGTCAATTCACCTTTTGCCTGAACTAACTTTGCTCGCACCTCAT
>WOZB01000100.1:8832-14272 GCA_011620445.1 Anaerolineaceae bacterium
AGTTGGGTAAGGGAGGCGGATTGGGCATTAATATCTTGCTCCAACTGAGCAATCTCGGCCTGTTTTTGGGTGAGTTTTTCATCCAAGGCCGCCACAGCAGCCTTTTGTTTTTCAACCTTGGCGTTACCCTGACGTTTGGCGGTCAGCGAACTGATACCGCTGAGCATGGAACTGCCCAGGCCCAGTAGCATGCCTACGGTGCCCACCGCGTCCCCCGTGCCGCCAGTCAAGCCACCAAAACCTTTGGCCATGCCAAAGATGCCAGACGCACCTCCCAGCAGGTTGGCGGCAAAACCGGCTTTTTTGCGGGAGAGGCTCTGGTTTTCCTTGACTTGTTGGGCGATGCGTTGAGTCAGTTCGGAGTTGGCTACTTGCTTGGTAGGATCTGATTCATCCTGCCGGGTTGCTCCGGTGAAGGCTTGGGAGGCTTGTTTCCTCCTGGAGCCGCTGCGCAAGGAAATAAAGGATTGCACACCACCGAAGATGGCGCCGCCGGTGCTGATGGCTCCTCCCACACCGCTGGCGGTGCTGGAGGAACCCTCATTGTTGGCCAGACTAAAACTGCTGCTGGTGATGCCCGTGATTCCGGATGCCATCCCAAAGCCTGCCTGCGCGCCGCCAAGCCCAGACCTGCGGGCCATGCGCCTGGCCATGCTCATACGGGCGCGATTGCCTCTGCCACCGTTGGCGGCTGAGGCCTGCTTATAGAGTTGGTAGGCACGGTAACCTCCCATCCCTGATTTGAGCGCAGATGCACCGCTGAGAAGTGTTTGGGCAGAGCCCGTTATGACGCCCATACCCGATGAAGCCTGTAAGGCGCGATCGTCTTTTTCTGTCCCGTTTTCTGTGTCGTTTGCGCCAAGGCCGATGCTTTGGCTGGTTGCATCCAGCAGGGAAAGGCCCATGCCCACGCCTTCGTGTTCTGTTTTCCCGATCATCCGTTCAAGGCCAGTCTCCCGTGAATAATCCTGGGGCGGTACTGGCGCTGGCCCCTGCGGTTGGGGCGGTACTGGCGCTGGCCCCTGCGGTTGGGGCGGTACTGGCACGGGACCCTTCGGCTTGGGCGGGATGGGCAGGGGTTTGCCGGGTTTAGGTGCAAGTCCCCTTGGTTTGGGTGGTAAGGGGAGGGGCTTCCCTGGTTGGGGCGGTAACGGCGCTGGACCCTGCGGTTGTGAGGGTAAAGGTGCAGGACCTCGTGGTTGGGGTGGTACTGGCGCTGGGCCCTGCGGTTGTGGGGGTAAAGGTGCAGGCCCTTGTGGTTGGGGCGGTAATGGCGCCTGACCTCCCCCTCCAACCCCTCCGGGGGCAGTCGGTGCACCGCGCAGGCTGGCCCACTTTTTGCGCAGAGAGTCCAGACCAAGGAGGCGCTGCACCGAATTGGCTGCAGAACCGCCGCTTTGCTGTACAACATGGGTTAGCTCATGCGCGATCAGGCGCTGGCCAGTGTGGGTGGTCGGCTGAAACTGCCCGGCGTTGAAAAACACATGTTTACCGTGGGTAAAGGCCTGCGCGTTTATCTGCTCATTCAATTGCGCCGAAGCTTCATCCTGGTGGATGCGAACCCCTTTAAAATCGGTTTGGAAGCGTTTTTCCATGAAGCTGCGCAAGTCTGCTGGCAAAACGCTGCCAGACTGGGTTTGCTGGCGGATGCGTTTTTCCAGTTCTGCTTCCGTTTCAAAACCTGCAGCCAGGGAGTTGTTGGCCTTCATTCTCAAGGATTCATCATCCAACGCAGCAAGTTTTGTTTTTGGCTGCAGCACAGCCTCAGGCGCGGGGCTTGAAAGAATTTCGCTTGCCTTGCGGTCCGCTTCCCGTTCGTAGGCATCATCAGCAGCCCCCACGCGCAGTTTTGCCTGCAGCATGTGGCTGACGGCTTGATTGCCAGCCAGATGATTCAGCCTTAGCAGATCCTCCGGCTGGGCCTGGAGCGGGTCCGCGATAGCCATGCCGAGGCCAACCCTATCAGAACAATCATTCGTTTTACCCGCCGCTGTAGACTTTAGAACATTCGCGGTGGATAGTTGTTTTTTGGTTAAATCAACCGTTGTTGCTGACATCACTTGCGCCCTTTCTCGAAGACTTCGAACTCTTTCTCGTCAATCAAGCGGCCCATTTTCCTTAATTCACGTCTGATTCCATGAATCAGGTACCTGTGGGAAATTGGCTTATGTTCGCTGGCCGCCAAAAAGGCTGCGTAAACAATCACGTTGCGAATGTTTCCACCAGCCAGGTGAAAATGCTCTGCAAAATTATGAAAATCGATCTGTTCTGCGCAAGGCGCTTCGGCTGGAAAGAGGACCTTCCAGATGGCTTCCCGCTGGGATGCGTCGGGGAAGGGGAAATCCACCACGAACTGCAAGCGCCGGGTGAAGGCTTCATCCATATTGGCGTGCAGGTTGGTGGCCAGGATGACGATGCCATCGTAGCTTTCCATGCGCTGCAGCAGGTACCCAACCTCGATATTGGCATATCGATCGTGGGCGTCCTTCACCTCAGAGCGTTTGCCAAAGATGGCATCCGCCTCGTCAAAGAAGAGGATGGCATTGCTATTGCGAGCTTGGGTAAAAATTAGCTCCAGGTTCTTCTCCGTCTCACCGATGTATTTGCTCACCACGGTGGAGAGGTCAATCTTGTAAAGATCCATGCCCAATTCTTTGGCAATTACCTGGGCGGCCAGCGTTTTGCCGGTGCCGGGTTCACCCGCGAAGAGTGAAGAGACCCCCTTGGAAGAGACCAGTTTTCTGCCGAGCCCCCAGGTTTCCAGCACGAGGGTGCGGTCGCGCACCATGGAGACGATTTCGTGCAGGGCGGCGATTTCGTCTTCCGGCAGGATGATGTCATCCCAGCCAAATCTTGGCTCTACTTTGACAGCAAGTTGGTCCAGCTGACGGCTGGAACACTGGCGGGCGGCTTCGTAGAGGTCTCCCAGTTGCAATGGACGGGCTAACTGCAGGGCGGTATCCCGCGCGAGAGCCCAGGCCTGGTGGATTTGTGTGCTGGTGAGCACGAATTGGTCAGCCAGGTATCTGAGTTCCTCGTTGGAGATATCACTGCCCCCAGGGAGCAGGCTTTGCCAGATTTTCAAGCGCTTGGGGCTGTCAGGCATCAGCAGGTTCCACCTAAACACAGGCTTGGTTGGCCAGGTATTGCTGAATAGGGGTTGTGGATGCACCGCGCTGCAGATAATTGCAGGTTCAGGGTAGCTCAGCAAGGCGCTGAACAACGCTTTGCTGTGGGGCTCTTCTACTGCCAGGGCAAGTTCCCCCTTGCGCAGCAGCGGCACCGCCTGGTTCAGGCGTGCGTCTCGAAGTAGGCGGTTTAAGGTGGGCGCGTTCAGGCATTCTGCGGCCTTCAGGACGTCCAGCTTGATTTCAAAAGCGGATTGACCCAGGGAGTGGACCAGTGCTTTGGCGCATGAAAGCGCGATGGCCTCATCCGGGCTGGATATAATTACCAGGGGCATTTGTTGGGCCAGGTTTGCCGGGTCAAACGCAGAAATTTCCGACTCAACCAGCATGGGGTCAATTTCGTCCACCGTGCTGATGCTCACAGCACCGGCAAGCAGTTTGGGGGCCTGGTACTTACCTGCCAGCCAATTGACCAGCTCGGGGGCAGGCAGGAACATAGTCTTTAGGTCAACAGAACTTTCCTCTTCGGGAGCCGGCAAGATCAGACCTTCGCTGAGCAATTTGGATTCGGATAGCAGGCTTTGCCAGATTTCCTGCTGGTCACCCTCCCCGCTGCGAAGCACCTGGATAATTAGCTCGCGGGTGGGGTAGCGGCGGGTGACATCGTTGTTCAGGTAGCCGAACACTTTTTCGTAACCCAGGTCGAAAGCCGAACTAAGGCAAATAAGGAAGGCATGGTACTCTGCAGAGGAGAGTTGGCAAGTTTCAATCAGGCGATACAATTTCGGCTGAAAGCCACCCGCGATTAGTTCAGCGGTCTGTTCAATCAGTATCTCTGAGCGCTTTTGCAGGTCAGTCAGCAGTTCCTGGTCCAAACTCGGTGAAAAATCGCTCTGGTCAATTTTTGCCAGGATCTGGAAAATTTCTTCCCGACCAACAGCCAGTCCCCTGAAGCCTTCAGGCAAACCTTCGTTTAAGCTATTTTGGCCAAGGAAGAACTTGAGGATAAGCAGGTTTATGCGTTGTAATTCAAGCTGTAAAAAGCGCGCGTTTAAATCTCCAGCTGCCCCTTGCCCCTGAGCAAGCTTGCTCGCCACTGTTTCAGTCAGTGGGATGGCAGGGCTCTGGAAGACGTCGGGCGACATTAGCAGACTGCCTGTTCTCTCTTGCTTTGAGAACTGAAACCCCTGGAGATAATTGGACCTTCCACAGAATCCTTTCGGTTTTAATTCAGCCAAGTGGTAATAGTCTGGACAATCGCAAAAAATACAGCTCCGTTAAGCCTCTAATAGTATAGGAAAGTTCAGGATTTCACGAAAGCGGAGAAAGTCTAATTATTCTATAAGTCTTTAGTCTCACATAACTTGAAGGCTAATCCCTTATAATTCAAAAATAGGAATAACATGCCAATCCGAATTCTACTTGTTGATGACCATGGAATTATCCGGCAAGGGCTGCGCCTCTACCTGGAGTTTGACCCTGAACTGCTGGTGGTGGGGGAAGCAACCAATGGGATTGAAGCCCTTCAGCAGGTGGAATCTCTACGCCCCGATGTGGTACTGATGGACATCCTGATGCCAATGATGGACGGCCTTGAAGCCACACAAGCTATTCGCCAGAAATTTCCGGATACAGAAGTAATTATTCTCACCAGCGTAGTGGACGAAAATATGATTAGCCAGTGCATTCGGGCTGGGGCTATTGGCTACTTGCTCAAGGATACGCGATCGGAGGAACTCTGCAGCGCGGTGCATGCCGCGGTGGATGGCCAGGTGCAGCTTTCGAAGCAAATTGCCATGAAGCTGGCTGCCGAGTCTGAAAACGCGGATGAAGTCCCCGCGCTTACCTCCCGTGAGGAGGACGTTTTGAAGCTGGTTGCGCAGGGCTGCTCCAATAAGGAAATTTGCCTTTCACTCAATATTACCGAAAAGACCGTCAAAGCCCACGTCGGTAATATTTTCCGTAAGATCGGTGTCAACAGCCGCACCCAGGCCACCCTCTACGCCCTGCGACAAGGGCTGGTGCACCTGGAATAATCCTCCCAGCGCATCAAGCCCCTTCCTTTAATATAGGGGTGTCAGGCAAGGGTCGGTACAGCCATTGATTTGGATTTGTTCCCATAAACAAACAATGCTGCTTCAATGTGCAAATTGCTGATATCGCTTATTGTGCTTGTTAGAGCAATTTATAAAAATTCAAAATTTCTGTTTGAGATTAATGTCTTTCAGGAAGACTGGAATTAGATACCGAGCACTCCTGAAAGTACAAAAACAAAGATAGACCCAAGGATAATCCCTATCGCGACGTAATGC
>WOZB01000256.1 GCA_011620445.1 Anaerolineaceae bacterium
GAGCAAGCGCCTCTTAAGCGTTAGGTTCTCGGTTCGAGTCCGAGCAGGGTCATTTCTTTATTTAAAGCGGGCTTACCTGGGGCGGAATAAATTCCTGATGATTGTAAACACTAATTTTGCGCCCATAACTAGGTAAAAAAGCCAGTTCACCAAAAAGAAGTAACGCTTGGCAAGATGTTTCTGGTAGTAGTAGAAATAAGAGAAATGCCAATTCCAGATGGATTTGAAGCGCTGTTCCTTAGAACCACCCTCGCCTCCAAAATGGATAATTTTGCTGCTAGGCACGTACATCACTTTGAAGCCTTTTTCCCGCGCCCGAAAACAGTAATCGCTATCTTCCTGGTAGGCAAAAATTTTCTCATCAAACTCACCCACCGCCTCGTAACAAGCCCGCGTAATGAACATGCAGGAGCCTGAAACCGCTTTAACCTCAGCAATTTCATCCTCAGGCAGCCAGGACTGCAAATAACCGTTCAACGCTTTGCTTTTTGGAAAGAGTTTTCCCAATCGAAGGTGATAGCCGAGGGCTTCAAGTGGGGTGGCTTCACCGCGTCGGCACTGACGCTGAAAACTGCCATCCGCGTTAAGCACCTTCGGGATCGAAATGCCCACTTCGGGATGTGCTTGCAGGTAAGCCAGCTGTGGGCCAAACACATCTTCTTGCAGCAGTGTATCCGGGTTGAGGGAAAGCAGAATATTCCCCTGGGCAACTCTAAGCGCCTGGTTCATCGGGCGGGTGAACCCTGTATTGGTCTCGTTGCGAATCAGAATTACTTCCGGGAAGTCGCGCTCGAGCATTGCCACCGTGTCATCCGATGAGCCATTATCGACGATGATTAGTTCATATGAGATGCCCTTGGTAAAAGCTTTAACCGATTCAAGGCAAGCCTTAAGATAAGGCGACGCGTTTAGCGTAGGGATGCAAATAGAAAGATCCATTACTTATGTCCCACTCTTCATGATTCAATTATATCCGAGGTGTAGCTTCCATCGGCAGCCAGCCAAATACTGCCGCCCCTGGGCAATTCAGGCAGATACAATATTCCATTCTGAACCTGGGCACTCCTTTCGCCCAGGAATTCCCGAAAGTAAGCGGTCCTGATTCCGGCTTCGGAGGTGAAGATGTTTTTTGCATCAATCGCCGCATCCGAGCGATTGAGCGTTAACAACACATGATCTCCGGCCAGTTCCCTTTGGTAAATCAGCAGGTCATCCTCCCAGTATAGAATCTGGAAAGCACCATGAGCCAGGGTATCGTTGCGCTTACGCAGGTTAACCAGTTGCTTTAAAAAGGAGAAAAAGTCCTGGTGCCAGGTGGCTTTGTCCCAGGGCATGCAGACACGGGATCCAAAATTTTCCTGATCCACCAGACCAATCTCATCGCCATAAAAAATCGAAGGAACCCCAGGAAAAGTGAAAAGCACCATATAAGCCAGGCGCACAAGAGTTTCGTCGCCCTCCAAAATAGTGCGTACCCGGGGCGTATCATGGCCGCTGAGCAGGTTGTACTGCTGCAGCGCAATCGACCAGGGTATGGCAGCCAGGTGTTGCATCCAGGATTTTACAAGGCTGCCCGTTTGCCAGGGTGCATTGCTGTGCAGTTGGCCTTTCCAGCCAATTGCCCCGGCTGACGGCGCTTTCAGCCAGGCCATAAGAGGGGCTGAAAAGCCCATATAGTTCATCACGCCATCCCACTGGTCCCCTTGCAGTTGGCTGGCGGCCTCATAGAAGTTCTCAGCAAAGAGATAAGCTTCCGGTTTGGTGGCCTTTACTGTCTGGCGAATACCCCTAATAACCAGGTCCGAGAATTGGTCCGCGTCCTGCCGGCCGAGCATATTGCCTACATCCACTCGCCAGCCGTCAGCATCGAAGGGCGGCTTTAACCAATAGCTGAAAACTCCCTCCTGGCCAAAGATACGCTCCCGCAGTTCCTGGCTGCGAAAGTTTAACTTTGGTAGAGCCCTGAAGCCCATCCAGGAAACATAGTTTTCCCGTTTTTCATCAAAATAAAAGAATCCGGCTTCCTCAGAATCCGGATCCAGCCTGGCTTTGAGGAACCAGGGGTGCCCCACTCCGCAATGATTGGGAACGATATCCAAAACATAACGCATATCCCGGGCTTTCAAGTTCTGAACCAGCGAAATCAAGGCTTCATCCCCACCAAGCGTGGAGTCCACGCTGAAGTAATCGCGCACGTCATAGCGGTGGTTAGTCCAGGCGCTAAAAACCGGGTTCAGGTAGATGCCATTCACGCCCAGTTCCTGCAGGTGATCCAGGTGGTCCTGGATGCCTTTGAGATCGCCCCCGTAAAACGCAATATGCTCGCGGCTTGAAGCCACACCTTGCCCCCAAGAGTAAGTGCTTCTGAAACTGCCGGTTACACCGTCTGTTTCATCGATTGGGTCGTTAGAGCTATCTCCATTGGCAAAACGGTCAGGGAATATTTGGTAGAAAACTGACCCGGGAAGCCAGGGGATTTCTTCCTGGTCTGTCAGCAGTTTGAACGCCTGGGAATTGAGGGGTAAGTCCTGGTGCACGCCAAACGCATCCAGGTACCAGATACCACTCTCGCTATCGAGAATGAAATAGTAGGGGTTGACGGCTTCACGCAGCCTTAGGCGGCAAATCCATAGTGTGTAACCGTCAATAACCGTACTTTTCTGCATGGTAGTGAATTGTTGTTCGCCGTTGGGGATGGTACGCAAAATCAGTTGTTTCAACGGTGCGTTTTCTGGTGCGCGTACCCGCACCTCAATTTCTTCATCAAATTTGGGATAGGTATTGGACAGGAAATCGCTGGTTTGGAAGTGTACGGCAGAAGCCATCCAACTTGGCATCTTCACTGCTTCGATTTGTTTCATAGGGCTTAATCTTACCAAGCTTTGATGTGGCTTTCAGCAACCTCACAAGCTATTTAAGAGGTGAGGCTTCTTGCAGTATCGCAATCAGGGCTTTGTTCTTGTTAAGACAAGTGTGACGGTACGGGCGTTTGCATCCAGGGCATCGGTTGAAACTGGATAAGGTTCCACACTTTTGAGAACAAGATAATTCTCATTCCACATTGCATAAGTCTTCTCAACCTCGATCCCGGCCCCCAGGGAAAGTTCAAAAGTGTGCGGTTCTTTGCCCGGTTCTGAGGCCTCAAGGGTGACCAGAACCATGCCTGCCCATACACAAGTCACATCCTTTGGGCAGCGGCTATCCTCAACGGAAATGAGGCGGATGCCCATTGAACTCGTTGAAGAGATGGCTTCAACCGCACCAGTGGAAATGTTTAGCGAAAAAGGTGCTTCAAGGGCCAGTTCTACAGTAGGTGGGGCTTGAGTAGCCAGAGGTGGCGTGCTTTGCACATCTTGAGCTTTACAGGCAGCTAGCAGAAGCAGGCAGAGAAAGAAAGCCGGCCATTTTATTTTCATATGAAATCTCCTTTGCTAAGGACGACGCGATCAAGGTCCAAGTTCCCCAAGATACGATAGGGAAGGAAACAAATCGCCTTACAATTTCTTTTCCTGCCCTGGCATCTCAGATGGAAGCACATTAGCTTCACGGCGATGCTTTTGCCTGGAAACTGGCCTGGCTTCTTTGAGCGGCGTAAAGCCTTCGCCTAGCGCTTCGTTTGCTGAACCAAGCACCATGAACGCATCCGGGTCAATGTCGTGGATGATGGTTTTCAACTGCATTACTTCAGAAGAGGTAACCACGCAATAGAGGATTGGCCGATCTTGCCCTGTATAACCGCCGCGGGCGCTGATGATGGTTGTGCCCCGTTCCAATTCGTTCATTAATTCCTGGCTGACCGCTTCCATCTTCTCAGTGATGATCATGACGGTCCTGATGACATTGGATCCCTCAAGCACACGGTCGGCGGCAATGCCGCTGATGTAAATCATCAGCAGGCCGTAGAGGGCAATTTCCCAATTGAAAAAGAGCCCCGCCGCCAGGATGACCAGCGCTTCGGTAACCAGGTAAGCCATGGAAATAGATAATCCCAATTGGCGGTTGAGGATGCGCCCGATGATATCGGTTCCGCCGCTGGTACCCCTGCCGCGGTAGACGATACCCAATCCCACGCCCATCATGATGCCGCCGTAGAGCGTGTTCAGGAAGGGGTCAGGTGTAAATGCGGATTGTCCAGTTTGGTAGAGCAGAAGGTCGGTAAAACCGGAAAATGCCACAATCGCCAGGATTGTGCGAACGGCAAAACGGGGGCCGCCCAGGTAGCGCCAGCCCAGGATAAAGAGAGGTATATTGCCTAGAAAAACAACAAGCCCAATCGGCACATTGTAGAGGTAAAACAAGATCTGACCAGCCCCACTCAGGCCACCGCTAACCAGTTGAGCGGGTACCAGGAAAAGGCGCAGGCTGAGTGCCTGAAGGAAGGCTCCGAAAATAATCAGAATGTAATCGCGGATTGATTTCCAACTGAAATCGAGCTGCTTATAGAACTGGGTGATTGGGTTTGGTTTCTTCTGGTTCACCATAGCCCACAATTATAAGCTAAAGGCGGGTCAAACCGCCTTACGAACGAGTGAACGTCAGGCGAATCGAAAGTTTATTTATTGACCGAGGGCAGGAAAAGGAAATTGGTAAAGCGGCTGTCGAATCGCAAGGTATATACGGTCTGCCAGGCACTCCATTTTCCCAGATTATCCTGCACGCGCATTCGCAGGTAGGTGACACTGCCATCATTGACCGGTGTTGGGTCAAAGTGATTGTTACTTGCCAATTGTTGCTGGATAGGGGCTGTACCATTCGGGTCCTGCCCCCAGTAGAACTCATATTGATAGAGGCCGCTGCCGCTATCAAAGGCGCCATGCCAGGTAAAGTCCACGTCGTTGCAAAAGCCTTGAGTCACGCCATTCATGGCCTGGCAATGCGGGTCGACAAAGCTTGGGTTGACAGGATCTTCGGTATCGATGGACACCTTGTTGTAGACAGGCGCGCTAAAATTACCGGCTTTATCCTTGGAGCGAATGCCCAGGGTCATGTCCGCGCCTTCGGTAGAGATGGTTGCGGTGTTAGTCGCCGGCAAGTCCGTCCAGGCGCCTCCGTTGATGTTCATTTGCGATACTGCCACCCCGGAGAAATTATCCGCAGCCTGTATGTTCAAAGTAACTGGCGAAGTAAACCAGGATGCCACGTTGGAGAGTTGGCCTTGCAACTGTACCGATGCCGTAGGCGGAACGCTATCCACACTGATTACAGCTGTTTTGGTTATCTCCCGATTTCCTGCATTATCCTCAGAGTAGTAAGAAATCGTATAATTGCGATTTTCTGTAAGGGGGAACGGCGCGGTATAAGCGGTCAGAGCGCCGCCATTCACTTGGTAATAGGTGGCTTTGACGCCGCTTTGCCTTTCCAATGCGCTTAAAGTCACTGAACCTGTGCTCTTGTAGTAGCCAGATTCGCCAGGCGTGCCGCTAAAACTCAAACTGGTCTGCGGGGCAAGCGTGTCGCCAATGGCCGGGTAAGTCACAGGGCCTAGCAGCACATTGCTATCGATGTTGATTGTGTAACCGCCCCAGGTTTCGTTGTGCCCGCCAGTATATTGGCGAATACGCTGGTTCTGGGACCAAAGTGTATCCGGAAAGCAGGAAGCAATCCCCCATACGCTCACAGATGGATTGTAGTAGTAAGGCGTTGAGATGTATTTTGCTATCCAAACAGCATCCAGCGGATTGGTAAGTGCCTTTAAATTGCTCAAGTTTTGAGGTGGATTGTTGGTGGACCAGTAATGACATGAAGCCCCATAGGCCCCTGAAAGTGCTCCTAATTGGTGCAAACGTGCGTTCCAACCTTCAAAAAAGCTGCGGGTTGCATTTTGGCAGGCTGTATCCCCAACATAGTATTCAAGGTCGTAATAAACTACGCCGCCGTGGCCATTGGCATCGGTAAGCCCCAACTCGTACATTTTAGCCATTGCCTGGTTGGCATTATCCACGCCTTCCTGATAGGCAACTGCCGGATCAGCGCTCATCCTGCTTCGGTAATCAGTACAAGAAGCTTGTGGACCCACCCAGGTTGGAATGAAGGTCCAGCCATTGTTGTACATGTAAGAAACCTTGCTATAGTTGAGAGCCCGATTGCTGCAAGCCCTGGCGCTGCCGCCAATATAGAGATTAACTACGTTATAAGGGCTGGAATCGCTCCAGGCATCCAACGCGGCATTGCCCGGGATTTCACATTGGTCAAAGCCGTGACCAACAGCTACTTTAACCGTAGGGTTGACCGCTTTGATTTGAGGGCCTTCCAGACCTCCGATGGACAAGGGTTCTTTAGGTTCAGCTGCTCTGGTAAAGACTGATTTGCTGGTTTTGCTGACGGCTATCGGCAGTGGCAAAGGCTGCCAGGTCTTGCCGCCATCGGTGGTAAACCCCAGCAGCTGGTCCTGGCTGCAGTGTAATTGCTCCTGGCCAACCACTAACTGGGCATTGCAGAATCCACTGATAAAAGTGCCCCAGGCATCGTTGGTGCCGAAAGCGGAGAGGTTGATGATCTGGGCTTTCTGGGTAGATTGCGTGCCGCTTTCAGCCATAGTCCCACCCCCAGAGGGTATCCGGCTCCAAACCGAAAGGTTGCCATCCGGCAGAAGCTGAAAGAACGGTTCGCTGCCAGGTGCCTGTTCAGCCTGAGTGGGGTCTTCCGCCCCTAACGACCAGTTCTGGCCGTAATTATTGGTTTGCATAATGCTGGTTTTGAGGAGTGTTTCACCTTTGTAGGCAAAGACCGGGAACACGCCGTAACCATCAGGGTGGAAATCTGGCAAACCAACCCGGTAGCTTTCTGCGCCGTCAGTCACCGGCAGGTCGCTGAGTTCTGTCCATGTTTGGCCAGCGTCGCTGGTGGTAAAAAGCGAGTCATACTGCGGAGCCTTCAGCATAAAGCCGTGCGCTTCGTCTGCAAATATAAAATCTTCGCCCGCTGGTGCAGGGATTTCAGCCCAGGTAGCTCCGCCATCGCTGGTTTTCAGAAGGATGCCAGTGGAAAAGTTAGCGCCAGAAGAATTCTTGATGAGCAAGAATCCAGTTTGCGGGTTCAGACCATGGATGTACACCTTGCCATCCGCAATTAATTCGTGGGTAATCAGGATAGGGTTGAGTATCTCGGACAGATCATTCCAGGTCTTGCCAGCATCGCTGGTGGTGTATAAACGAAAACGCAAATCCGCCCCTTCCCCACCAATATAGAAAGCCCAGGCCTGGTTCTCATCGAAAAAGTGCACCCGGCCAAGCAAATAGTTTTCAGGAACCCGCGCGCTTACTTCGTCCCAATTTTTGCCATTATCAGCCGTCAAAAAAATGCGCGTGTCTAGTGCCAGCCAGGCTTTGCCCGGGCCAAAAAGATGATATTGCAGGTCCGGCAGCTTCTCGGCTATCTCCGCAAGCTCCAGCCCGGCAGCCTTAAGCTCAACAACTGTGCTGGAAATCGCGGCAACAGGGGCGGGTACTGCCAGTTTAGTGGCACAGGCAGACAGGATGAGGGCCATAATCACCAGGGCAATCACGACTGATCTCATCGTGTTTCGGGATTCTTTTCCCTGGGAGGCGCTCTTCATGGATAAACCCAATTGTCCCTTGTTATCGAATATCATCGATTAATAGATGCAATATCTATACCCAAATAAGAGTATACTTGCTTTCTTGACACTGAACATATGTTCTGATATCATCTTACTTGAAACTAGGAATTACAAAAAAAGGGAGCGCATATGTCACGCAAACGGGTTGGTTTAAGCCCAAGGCACCAAAAAATCCTCCGCTTTCTTGAAGAGTTTATCTCTGAGAAAGGCTACCCCCCTTCCATTCGCGAGATCTGTGACCATACCCAGATCAGCTCAACTTCTCTGGTTAATTACTACCTCAATCAGCTGGAAGAAATGGGCTTTATCGAGCGCGGCTCCAACGTTTCCCGCGGGATCAATCTACTCAAATCCCTGACCGGTAATTTCAGCCATTCGTTAAAGGATGCTGCTAATAGTCTCAATGACTTGATTTCCATTCCACTGGTCGGCAACATTGTCGCCGGCGAACCTATGCCTGTGCCAAATTCTGACTTTTCTTACTATGATCCTGATTCAGGGATCGAAATTGCGCGAACTTTGTTACCCAAACTTGACGCCGCAGATCAACTTTATGCCCTGCGTGTGCATGGCGACTCGATGATTGATGCCATGGTGAACGATGGTGATATCGTGGTCATGAAAAAGGTCAACCAGGCCCGCAACGGCGAGATGGTTGCCATCTGGCTGAATGACAAGGAAGAAACGACACTCAAGTACTTCTACCTTGAACACGGTAAAGTACGCTTGCAGCCGGCTAACCCCACCATGAAGCCCATCATCATAGACAACCCCAAAACGGTTGAAGTTCAGGGTAAAGTGGTTCTGGTCATCCGCCAGGTCAGCCAAAAGTAAACGCAAAATCCGCAGAACTTCTCAAGGATCAGAAGATATGCACCTTTCTGAGTTTTTGGTATTAACCAAACAAGCAACTTACGCCAATACGTCGGCTTCCAGTGCCAAACTTGAGGATGGCAGTAAGTAGTTGACCTTTACGAGTGGCTATTTTTCGTATCGCGACCGCTACCTGGGTGAGCGGGCTTTTTTAGGTGAGGAAATCGTGTTCGAGGACGGCCACGCAGCCTGGGGGATGAGCTACTGTGGCATTAGCCTGACCAAAAAACCCAGCCAAGCTAAATTTGGCACCTTTCTAAAATCCGCCTTAAGCTAAGTGAATGAAGAGATCCCATTCCGCGATCCTCGAACTCACGAGATTTTGAATACCATAACCAAGCTGAAGGAGCTGTTAATTCTATAAGCCGCCACGAAGAGATCTTTTTCAAGGGCAATCAGGTTTATTACCTGCATTATCATGGCGGTATGATCAATGAGTAAACCTTTCCTCAGCACCCTCCTGCGCACAACGGTAAGTCTGAAGTATTCTTATCCGTCAAACCGCACTGCATTCCTTTCAAACGGTTCAGGCCTCACCTTCTACGATGTAAAAAACAGAAATGGTCGAGGTCCAGGGTAAATCAGTGCTGGTCATACGTTAGCTCACCCAAAAGTAAACTCTCAACGCAAGAATCCTCAAGGGACAGTTCCAAAATGCCAGAGTGAAGCCTGGCATTTTAACATTGAAACCTTGTCTTGCTTTGCGTCACATGTCAGCAGTCTGCCAATCTGATCTGGCAAACAAATTGGTCATCAAGTCAAATCCAGTAGCCAGCAAAATCAAGTAATTAGTTATAGTTTTTGATTGCCAAAATTTCTGCCATTGGATATTCACAACACATAATCAGAAATACAGTCGTACCAGTGAACGTAAGTAAGCCCGTTGACCAGCCAATGTTCATTTTTTGGAAGTTTTTCACTCCAATTCGCCTGGCCTTGCTTTACATTCCAATTATCCTGGTTGAAGCGCCGCCAGAGAACTGTGCGCCCGTTACGATCAATGAATTGTTCTGTGGCGATTCCTTCATTGTAGGTTTCAAAATCGACAAGGCAAATTGTTTCATATTCTTTGCCGTTAATTTCAACCAGATAGCTACCCACCACATCCATCACTTGCGATCTGCTCTCTGTTGTAAACTTATTCCCATTTCTGGCAATGATGCCTTTTGGCCTCAGATTGGTCTGGTTACCACAATTGTCTTCACCAAAGCCCCAGTTGGGGTAAAAGTCATCCCCATCCAGGAATGTAAAAAGTTTCTTGACACCATTCTCTACATGGGTTTCTGCGAGGATGCGGCAGTGCGTTTCAGTTAATTGCGCTACTAGATTACGTTGGCGGTATCCGCCCGGGTCTTTTTCTTCCTCGCTTACCAGGTGTTCATCGGTTTCAATCTCCACCCCTTCCACACCGTGAATTTGTGCCCTGCAAGTCACTTTAAGCTCCATCCATGTGCTCAATTTTCGGCCTGGGTAGTCGTAGAAACCCCAGGTGAGCTTTTCTCCCATTCGTGGAATGATAAACCATCCCATTAGTTCTTCCCATTTCACTTCAAAAGGTTGTTGATCCAGCTTCTTGATTTTGTAAGCTGGCAGGACTTCGGGCAATTCGTAATCTTTCATTTCTCCATCCTTTGTTTCTTTGAGATAGGCTATCCTAAAACTCTCTCGGGCAGTAAACAGACGACTTTTAACTGTTCCTTCAGGAATATCCAGAATATTGGCGATTTCAAAAACTGATTTTTGCCTGAAGTAATAGAGAAATAGAATCTGCTTTTCATTTTCATGCAAGTTAGCTACAGTTTCTCTGACGACCAGTTGTTCAATCAAGCCAATGCGGCTCTGTGCAGGAATGCTCTCAACCATATCGTCCCAAGCAATTTCAAGCGTCTTCGCCTTCTGCCTGTAAAAGTCATGACACACATTCGCAGCGATGCGCAGGATCCAGGCTTTGAACATGGCCTTGTTTCGTAAATTCTTAAAGTTCTGGAAAGCAATAAGACAGACCTGACCAAAAACATCCTCAGCATCAGTGCATGTAGGCAGACGATAATTCACAAATCGAATCAAAGCGTTTTTGCATTCAGCTAGAAGATCTTCAAAACTCTGATGTTCCGCTGTCAATCTTCACTCCTTTTGATCAATTCACTTTTCAATTATAAAGACGGAAAATCACTGAGCTCAGTTCATTAGCCAAAAAATTCTTATTAAATCAAAAAAGCCTCCCGATGGGCGGCTTTTTGAGGTCTCGTGAAGAAATTTACTCGAGTACGACTTCGGCGCCAGCTTCGACGAGCTTGGCTTTGGCATCGTTGGCAACATCCTTGGAAACATTCTCAAGGACGTGGGCACCAGCGGTTTCGGCCATGGTTTTGGCTTCCACGAGGCCGAGGGAAGTGAGTTGGCGAATGACCTTAATGACATCGATTTTCTTGGGGCCGGTGGCCTTGAGAACAACGGTGAATTCGGTTTTTTCTTCAACTTCTTCGACGACGGCAGCGGCAGCGGGGCCAGCGGCCATAGCTACAGGTGCAGCAGCGGAAACGCCCCATTTTTCTTCGAGGTCTTTGACAAGTTCAGCAGCTTCCAAAACGGAAAGTTTGCTCAGTTCTTCAACAAGTTTTACTAAATCAGCCATTTCTATCTCCTAAATTATTTTATTGCTTTCAATTTTTTCCGCCCTCACATTTTGTGAAAGCGCTTGATTTCTTATGCAGCTTCTGGCTGCTTTTCAGAATTTGCCTTGATGACCGCAGCCAAACCACGAGCGGGTTCAGCCAGGGTGCGCACAAGCTTGCTTGCAGGGGTCTGCAGCAGACCAAGGAAGGTCGCGCGCATGACGGGCAAAGTGGGCAGGTCGGCAAGGTCTTTAACTTGCTTGACACTCAAGTCCTTCTTGTCGAGGTATCCACCGCGTACTGCGAATGCCTGATTACTCTTGATGATTTCAGCCAGGCCTTTGGCAACAGAGGGGGCATCTTCGAATGCGAAGACGACCACGTTGTTGTTTTCCCAGAATCCTGGTTCAGTTTTGTAACCTTTGTTTTCCAGGGCCTTGGCGAAAATACGGTTCTTGACGACGTGCAAAGCACCATCTGCCTCACGTAAGCGTGCACGGGCTGCATTGACTGCAGGCATGTGCATTTTGCTGTATGAAAGCACAAAGACAGCTTTGCTGGTTTCCAGCCATTTTTCATATTGCTGGAGCATTAATTCTTTTTCATTCTTTGTAAAAGCCAATTTCTACTACCTCCTTCCGGTAGAATTAAAAAATCTCTTTCCGTTTTTCCCGCGAAAAGAGATTCGAAATAACTTCAATTATGCTCTGAAGCTTCTGAACCTCCACCTCGGCGGGAAATTGAGCCATTAACGGCACCAGCTTTCTTAAGTGAAGACTTAAGTATTCAATTGTAGCCCGCTAAGTGTACTACAGAACCACTCGTTGGGGTAAAACCTGGTTAATATACCGGGCTGAGCCAGTCAGCTTCACCCGAACTTAACTTATTTTTCGACAGCGTCCATACCCAGAGCAGTGTTAACATCCACTTTGATGCCGGGGCCCATGGTGGAAGAAATAACCAGCTTCTTGATGTAGATACCCTTGGAACCGCTCGGGCGGGCCTTGCGGATAGCGCCCAGCAATGCAGCAAAGTTTTCGAACAGGGAGTCAGCCGGGAAGGACATCTTGCCAATCGGCACATGGATATTCGCAGTCTTATCCAGACGGAATTCCACACGACCAGCTTTGGCAATCCGGATGGCGTCGGCAATGTCGCCGGGTTGCACAACGGTTCCGGCTTTAGGGTTTGGCATCAGGTTGCGGGGGCCCAGAACGCGGCCCAAACGGCCAACCTTGCCCATCATATCCATCGTACCAACTGCCACGTCAAAATCAGTATAGCCACCAGCGACGCGGTTGATATCCTCATCGGTTTCGGCGACAAAATCAGCGCCGGCTTCGCGGGCTGCTTTAGCAGCGTCACCCTGGGCAAAGACCAGAACGCGGACGGTCTTACCCAAACCGTTAGGCAGCACAACCACATCACGCAGTTGCTGGTCAGCCTGGCGGGGGTCAAGACCGGTACGCATGTGCACTTCTACGGTCTCGTCAAATTTAGCGAAGTGAACTTCCTTTAAAAGTTCAAGTGCTTCTTTCGGGCTGTAAAGCTTTAAGTTGTCAATTTTTTTGACGGCGTTAACATAATTTTTCCCGTGTTGGGTCATAGTATCTCCTTGTGGTGCAAGCGGGCAAGAGCCCTCCCACGATCTGATTATTTATCGACGACGGTGATGCCCATATTGCGGGCGGTGCCTTCAATCTGCCGCATTGCTCCTTCAATATCCAGAGCATTCATATCTTTCATTTTGGCTTCAGCAATCTCACGTACCTGGGCACGGGTGACGCTGCCAACTTTGACAGTCTGCGGAGTGGCAGATCCCTTGTCCACACCGGCAGCTTTTTTGAGCATGACCCCAGCGGGAGAGGATTTGAGCTCGAATTTGAAGGACCCATCCATGAAGATAGTAATTTCCGCAGGAATAATTTCGCCAAGCATTTGTTGGGTGCGGGCGTTGTATTCCTTACAGAAAGCCATGATGTTGACACCATGGGGTGCGAGGGCAGGACCAATCGGCGGGGCTGGATTGGCTTTGCCGGCCGTGATCTGTAGACGAATTACTGCTTTTACTTTCTTTGCCATAGTTCTCCTTTGTGGTATTAGCGGGTTGTTTTCAACCCTCCCACGAATATCCGGATTGTTCCGGTTTTATGCTTTTTCCACCTGGAGGAAGTCGAGTTCCACCGGGGTTTCACGCCCAAAGAAATTCACCATAACGCGAATCTTGGAACGTTCCATATTTATTTCAGCGACAGTGCCGCGGAAATCGTTGAAGGGACCATCCACAATGCGCACACGGTCGCCAGCGTGAAAGCTCACTTTATAGGTCGGTGCTTCATCTTCCATGCGTTTCAGGATGGACTGTACCTCTTCAGGGCGCAGAGGGGTTGGCTCGTCACCCATTCCAACAAAACCAGTGACGCCGGGTGTGTTGCGCACAACAAACCAGGATTCTTCACTGAGGATCAGGTTAACCAACACATAGCCAGGGAAGACGTGGCGCTCAACAGTGCGGCGCTTGCCGTCGCGAACTTCAATTTCTTCCTGCGTAGGAATGACGACATCGAAGATTTGATCTTTCATATTCATCGTCTCGATGCGCTGTTCAAGATTTTTACGGACCTTGTTCTCGTAACCGGAATAGCAATGGATCACGTACCACTGACGGTTTTCGTCACCGGTGCCAGTATTACGCGAACTGCTTGCTCCAACTTCGTTTGGAACTTCAGCTTTAGGCGTTGCGACCCGAGGCATGTCTGAAGAAGCGCTTTCGACAGCTTTATTGAGTTCCTCTGGGGAAGCCTCTATTTCTTCTTCTTGAGTTACTTTCTTCTTGGCCACAAGCCACTCTCTCTATTAATTATAGACTGACCAAAATGTTGATCAGTTTGGAGAAGACAAAATCCATCAGACCTAGGATAATTGCCATGATGACCGTAATCACCAGCACCACCCTGGTCAAGGCGATGGCTTCGGGTAATGTCGGCCAGGTCACCTTGCGGAGTTCGCCAACAGTCTCTCGCCACCAGCGGGAAATTCCTTGAAAAATATTGCTTTTCTTTTCGCTTTGTGCCATCAATTTTCTCCGTTTGACTTTACTCAACAAACGCATTAATAAATCAACAGGTCAGGTAGGAATCGAACCCACAACCCCCGCTTTTGGAGAGCGGTGCT
>WOZB01000051.1:0-3777 GCA_011620445.1 Anaerolineaceae bacterium
CTGTAACCCAGGGCATCGACCAGCAAGAGCACAACCCGTTTGTAGCGGTCCTGGAACTTGGAGGTGATGGATTCTGCCAGCGGACCGCAAGGCAAGGTTGGGCCCCCCAACCAGGCACTGATGGTGGCGGGCAGATTTGCCAGCCCAAGACCATCGTAAGAAGGCAGCAGCAGGTCCGTATGCTCCTGAAGAACGGGGGTTCTGCGGTCCTGAAGCTCAGGCAGTACTAAATCAGAATAATCAGGCATGCGCGTCCTCCGTAATAGCCAGGCAGGCATCAGCTGCCAACCAGAATAAGTTTTCCCGGATTTCTTCCCTGGACTGCCAATTGCGGTTGTCCCAACCGCTTTCCATCACCAGGTCTCCGCCGTAAAGTATCTGCCCAAAAATAACTTTATGAAAATCCGCAACCGCCATAAGGGCTGCTGTTTCCATCTCAACAGTGGCACAACCCAGGGATCTGAATTTTGCAGCCCTGCCCGAGGTCTCACGGTAAGGCGCGTCTGTGGTCCAGGTGCTGCTCAGAATGTATGGGATTTGCTTCTCATCGAGTACGCTTTGGATGGCATACAGAGCTTTCGGATTCATCGCCGCCTTTTCAGAAGGCTCCATGTAGTGGTATGACATACCTTCGTCCCGATAAGCAAATTGGGGAACAATCAAGTGCCCCACAACGATCTCTGGGTTGAGCACACCGGCCCCGCCGCAGGCAATAATCTTCCTGGAGCCCAGAGTGATTACTTCTTCCAGGATGGAGCCGGCAATGGCCGCCCCAACCCCCGGATGAATCAAACCCAGGCGTTGGTTCTTGTACTCAATTTCATAGTACGGATGGCTTCCGCTTTCCCATTCAGAGGCAAAAACAATTTTTGCCGGGCAATTCTTTACTAATTTCCTGATGACCTCATAAAAGAAACAAATAATGCAGTGTTCAGGTAAATCCACGCCTTTGTAGAGCATCTTCGGTTCGATGATTGCAGCTGGGTCCGGATCAAAATCCAGGATGGGGTATTGCTCTGGTCGGTTCATTTCCACTTTACTCCACAAACTCAACTGCTTCGTTACTGAAGCGCCTTTTCATAACTTCGATGGCTTGGGGATTGTTATCGACCAGAATAAAGCGGCGCCCGAGCTTAAAGCAGGCTGCGCCTGTGGTGCCGCTGCCAGCAAAAAAGTCCAGCACCAGGTCACCAGGATCGCTGGAAGCATTCAGGATGCGCTCGATAATTGCCAAGGGTTTCTGAGTTGGGTAACCCGTCTTTTCTTTACTGTTAGTGCCAACGATCGTATGCCACCAGGTGTCAGTTGGCAGTTTACCCCTGGCCGCCTTTTCCTTGCTCACCAAGCCAGGTGCCATGTAAGCGATGCGGTCGATGGCATCGCGATTGAAGACGTAATTCTGCCTGTTTTTAACATAGTAGAGAATATCGTCATGTTTGGCTGGCCAGCGATCCTTCGCCCTTCCGCCATAATCGTAAGCCCAGATGATTTCGTTGAGGAAGTTTTCACGACCAAAAATCTGGTCCAACATTACCTTGCAGTAGTGCACTTCCCGGTAATCAATGTGGAAATAAAGGCAGCCATCTCCCTTGAGCACCCGCCAGGCTTCTTGCAGGCGGGGTTTTAAGAAAGCCATGTAATCATCAAAGGAATCCACATAGCCATTTTCGGAAAGCACTTCAGATTTATATAAACGCCCAGAAAAACCGACTCGGTCTCCGGATTCGTCCTGAACGGTCTTGAAGCGCTTGCGGGATTGCACCCTGCCGGTGTTGAAAGGTGGATCGATGTAGATTAAATCGATAGATTCTGAAGGGATCTGTTTGAGAATTATCAAGTTATCGGCAAAAAAGACCTTGTTTTCCATCAGCTAATCTTAACACGTCATAGGTGGAGAATTAAAAAAAGAGAGTTTTACCCGCCCTCTTTTCATGGAATAAAAATTATTCAGGTAATTGACTGGTGCAGTGGGGGCAACGCGTTGCCTTGATGTTGATTTCCGTTTGGCAGAATGGGCAGACCTTAGTATTGGGACCTTCCACTTTGACATCTTTTTTAGCGACTTCTTTGGCTTTGGTAATTGCCCGGATGAGCACAAAGATAACGAACGCAATGATGACAAAGTTAATAATGGTTGTGATAAAGTTACCATAATTGAGGGTAACCGCACCCATTTCATGTGCTGCGGCAACAGGTGTACCGGGTGGTACTGCCACAGCCGTCTTGTTAAGTTGAATGTACAAGTTGGAAAAATCCACGCCGCTCAGGGCAAGACCAATCGGGGGCATTATGACATCCTTAACCAAGCTGTTGACTACCGCGCTGAAGGCTGTGGCGACGATCACGCCAACAGCGAGATCAAGGGCATTCCCCTTGAATAGAAAATCCTTAAAATCTCTCAAAAATGACATCATCACCTCACTTAAGATATTAATAGTATGACTCTTCTGCAAAAAGGTCGTAATACCCAAATTCACATACGCAAGTGGGACAAACTACTCAAAAAGGATATCAACAAATTGTCAACATATTATCATCTATTGGTCACAAATGATGGGAAAATAGCCCTAAAGTGAGAAGAAAATTCACGCATTTTAATCAAACCGAGTAATTGCCGTAGAGTCATAGTATATTAATACTAATGCAGATCGTAAGAATTGAAATGACTGAAGACCTCACCTATTTGAACTTGTACATCTATTTTTCATTCGTTGGAACCTGTATAATTAACAAAAGACTAAAAAAGGAGAAACTATGACAGAAAACGGGAATAATGCCGCCGACGAACTTGCAGATGATGCAAAAAAAGCCGCAGAAAATGTTCAAAACGCTGCTGAGGATGCCTGGAATCAAGTTAAGGAAACGACAGCTGATGCTGCTGAAGCCGCAGGCGAGGCAGTAAGCGAAGTCAAGGAAGGCGCAGAAGATGCCGTGGAAGAGAGCGCTGCTTCTGCCCAGGACCCGGCTATTGATGCCTGGAACAAAGCTGTAGCTGCCGTTGAGGAAAAAGCCGCAGAGGTTAAAGAAAACCTGGGGCAGACAGCTGAAACTGCTAAAGAGACCGTTGAAGATGCAGCTGCAGAAGTGAAAGATACTGCTGCCGAAACCTGGGACACTGTCTCAGACAAGGTGGAAGGCAGTACGGATGCCCTCAAAGAGGAAGCTCAGACCGGCTGGGAAAGCGCAAAAGAAAGCACCCAGCAGGAATGGCAAAGAGTGACGGACGAAGAAGTCAAGCCCAATCCGGATGATTCATCCACCTGGAAACAGGACGTTAATACAGCCGCTGACGCCGGTAAAGCCGAAACCGAAGCTGTAATTCCCAGTTGGGAAAGCTACAAGGAAGCCAACCCAGAACCGGTCACCCCGCTTATGCCTGAAGATTCAAACCAGGCAGAGCCTGTAGAACCTGTTCAGGTTGTTCCAATCCCCCCGACCACCACGACATACGGCGATATGCCGGAAGGTACACAAGGCGAGGCAGCCAAAAGCTTTACCACGCAAACTCCCGCCTATCAGCCGAAGCCCGAAACACAGAAGAAGGGTTTACCTGGCTGGGCGATCGTTCTGATAGTCATCGGAGCTTTGCTTCTGCTCTGTGTAATCGTGGCAGTAATCTTCTTTGGAGGCATCTTCCGCGCCATCCAGCAGGGGTCGATTCCTCTTCAGATGGTCCTCAGCCAGTTCCTGGCTTAACCTTCAAAATCATTTAAGTTATTAGCCCCAGGGAGCGAACACATTGTTTCTGGGGCTTTTTGATGACAGCAATCAAGGCAA
>WOZB01000051.1:3877-14111 GCA_011620445.1 Anaerolineaceae bacterium
AACCCTGGCCTGGAATATCGGCGTACCCGACACAATTTTGGATTTCTAGCCCTTGACGCGCTTGCTGAAGACGCTAAATTACCTCTAAAGAAAATTAAGTTCAAAGCCATGATTGCCGAAGGCCGTTTGGAAGGCAAGCCTGTGGTTCTTGCCAAACCCCTTACCTTTATGAATGAGTCCGGCACGTCCATCATCTCCCTGATGCATTTTTTCAAGATCGATCTTGATCATCTGTTGATTATCCATGATGACCTCGACCTGCCCTTTGGTACCATCCGTCTGCGGGCGGATGGCGGTACAAGCGGCCAAAGAGGCATGGCCTCAATCATAGAAAAACTGGGCACCCAAACCTTCCCGCGTATGCGCCTGGGAATCGGGCGGCCGCCGGGACAGATGGAATCCGCGGATTACGTACTGCAACGCTTTTCAAAAGCCGAAGATGAGATGTTAAAGATCGTCCTGAAATTTGCGGTCGAAGCTGCCCAAACCTTTGTGAGGGATGGCTTGGTGACTGCCATGAATCGTTACAATGGCGAAGCAGGATAAAGACCTGTTGCTTGATCCACTGCGCACGCTGCCAGCTTTTCAGGACCTGGAACAGGAACTTCAGGCCGGCGGTTTCACTGGCAGCAATCGGCAGGGCTTGGGTTTACCGCGCTCTGCGCGTCTGGCTGTACTGGCCGCATTGCGCGGCAATCTGCATGCACCGATCATCCTGCTCACCAACCGGGCAGATCGGGCTTTGGCACTCTTTGATGAACTCAACTTTTGGCTGCCCGAATCACAAAACCTCTACTTTCCGGAACCAAACGCGCTCTACTACGAGGACCTGCCCTGGTCTCTGAGCACCAAACTGGAACGCCTGAGTGTGTTGGCTTCATTGGCGCGCTCCTGGCTGCCAGGGGAGGCTAATAACCCCAACCCCCTGGTCATTGTCACGCCCATTCGGGCAGTCATGACCCGTACCGTACCTCGCCGTGATTTTCTGAGAAGCACACAGAGACTGGCGCTTGGTGAAAGCCACAAAATGGACGACATCGCCCGCGCCTGGGTGGGAATGGGTTACGAGTACGCCAATATCGTCATGCAGCCGGGGCAATTCTCGCGGCGGGGCGGCATCCTGGATGCTTGGTCGCCATCAGAATTATTGCCTATACGCATTGAATTCTTTGGGGATGAAATCGACACTTTGCGCCAGTTCAACCCGGCTACGCAAAGAAGCGAAGCCAAGCTTGAAAAAGCCAATTTTTATCCCGCGGCCGAAGCCATGCCTCTTTTCGCTGAACATCTGAACCCCGTGCCGCAAGCTATCAACGAGAATCACATTGCCGCCCTCTACGATTACCCTTCCAGCCTGATGGATTACCTGCCAGCAAATGCCATCATCATGCTGGATGGCCAGGAATTTATCGAAGCCGCGGTCAATGATATCGAGGAAGACTCAACCAATCGATTCAATCAACTCGTTCAGGAAGGCAAACTGAGCAAGGACACCCCTGTACCCTTCCTCACCTGGTCGGAGATTGAAGATGGCTTCGATAAGCGCCAGGTAGTGGAGCTTGGCCACACCAACGCCATTGAAGGGGCTGCCCTCAGTGCTGCCTTTGACCCCGGGCCGCGTTTTGCAGGCCGCCTCAAAGATTTCCAAACCTATCTGCTAGACCTTGACCGCAAGGCCGAGGACTGGTTGGTCGTTTCGCGGCAAGCTCCCCGCTTGCGGCAACTCTGGGAGGAAATCCATCCCCAGTTGGATGAGGAAACACAGAAACGCTTCATTGAAGGCTCCATTTCAAGCGGTTGGAGCCTGCACGATGGCAAGAGAACCTTGCAGCATTTGCTCAGCGATAGTGAAATCTTCGGCTGGAGCCGGCCGCAACCGCGCCGCCGTCCACTGCTGAGCACAGAATCCCCAGAGGCTCTGCTCGGCGATTTACGGCCTGGAGATTGGGTTGTGCATATGGACCACGGCATTGGCCAGTTTATCGGTTTGCACAAACCCACCCTGGATGGCATTCAGAGGGAATTTCTGGCCATTCAATACAAGAATAACGACACCCTGTATGTGCCCATCCACCAGGTTGACCGCATTTCCAGATATGTCGGACCCGAAGGTGCTTCTCCAGAACCCAGCCGCCTGGGTGGGGGCGAGTGGGACCAGACTAAAGCCAAAGTGCGCCACGCGGTGGTTGAGGTAGCCAGCGATTTGTTGGAGCTTTACGCCAGGCGCCAGACCGCCAAAGGCTACACCTTTAGCCCGGATAGCGACTGGCAAAAGGAACTTGAAGCCTCCTTCCCATACATCGAAACGCCTGACCAATTACGCGCCATCAAAGCTGTAAAAGCGGATATGGAATCGAACCAACCCATGGACCGCTTGCTTTGTGGGGATGTGGGTTATGGAAAAACCGAGGTCGCGCTGCGGGCAGCTTTCAAAGCCGTGACGGATGGCAAACAAGTGGCCATCCTGGTGCCCACAACCATTCTGGCACAACAGCACTTCGATACTTTCCGGCAGCGGTTGGCAGCCTTTCCTGTCACTGTGGAGATGCTTAGCCGTTTCCGCAACCAAAAAGAACAAACTGAGATCATCAAGCAGCTTAACCAAAAGAAGATTGACATTATCATCGGCACGCACCGCCTGATTTCTTCGGACGTGCAGTTCAAAGACTTGGGCCTGGTCATCATCGACGAAGAGCAGCGCTTTGGGGTGATGCACAAAGAGCACCTCAAAAAGTTGCGCTCGGAGGTGGATGTACTCACCCTCACCGCCACGCCCATCCCCCGTACACTCTACATGGCACTTTCCGGCGTGCGGGATATTTCCACCATCAACTCGCCCCCCGAGGAGCGTCTGCCGATCATCACGCATGTGGGCTCCTACGACCCCAAGCTGGTGCGCGAGGCGGTCATCCGCGAGATGGACCGCGGAGGCCAGGTATTCTTCGTCCACAACCGTGTGCATTCGATCCCGGCTGTTTACAACCACCTGCAGAATCTAATCCCTGAAGCTCGCATCGGGATTGGGCACGGCCAAATGGATGAGACCGCCCTGGCGGATGTGATGCATGCCTTCACTGAAGGCCAGATTGACATTTTGCTTTCTACCTCGATTATCGAGTCCGGCTTGGACATCCCCAACGCCAACACCTTGATCGTGGATCGGGCTGATACTTTTGGGCTTTCACAGCTCTACCAGTTGCGCGGCAGGGTAGGACGTGGCGCACAGCGCGCCTTTGCTTACCTCTTCTACGACCGTAGTCATGCCCCAACCGAAGAAGGTGAGGAGCGCCTGGAAGTCCTCGCAGATAACTCTCAACTGGGGGCCGGTTATGCCATTGCCATGCGCGACCTAGAAATGCGCGGTGCAGGTGACCTGCTGGGTACGCGGCAGTCAGGTTACATCGAAGCCGTTGGTTTCCAGCTCTACACACGCCTATTGAGCAACGCGGTCAGAGAGCTCCGGAAATCGATTGGCCAACCAATAGAAGAGAACACCCGGGATTTGCCCTTCATGGACGTACCTTCGTTAGCAATTAATGTCGATTTGCCGCTTTCCAGTGAGATCCCATCCAGTTACATCCCAGATCAAGCACTGCGATTAACCCTTTATCGCCGGATTTCGGCCTTGCGTACAGAAGCAGACGTCACAGCAACAGAAATCGAGTTTTCTGACCGATTCGGCGAGCTGCCGAAGGGTGTGAAAGACCTGCTGTACCAAATGCGCATCAAAATCCTGGGGGAAGAAGCCGGCCTGGATAACATCAGCTTCATCAATGCCCAACTGGTTCTCAGTTACCCACCTCTGCCAGCTGGGGTGAAGGACCGCTACCTCAAAGAAATTGATGCGAATGCCAGGGCTGGTAAAAACAGTTACTGGCTTGGGGTGGACAAGCTGAAGACCGAAAACTGGCAGGATTACCTCCTGCGATTCTTGCGCTTGCTAAACAGATAGTCATCCTCACAGTTAAAGCCCTGCAATCCCCGAATTGTTAAATCCGGGTTAAATCGCAGCTGCGATAAACACTTCTGATCCTATTTCCTATACAATCATCGAGGTTAAAAAAGGAAACGAAACGATGCTTGATTCACTGGACTTATGGTTGATAATTTTTATTGGTTTCTTGATGCTTGTTGTGCTCGTGCTCAGCGCCAACAAGACCGTTGAAAAAATCATAGGTATCGCTAACTACTTCAAGCTATCTGGCACCTTCATGGGCATGACCGTGCTATCCTTTGCCACCTCCATTCCTGAAATATCTTCACATTTCATTGCCTCGATCAGCATCTTAAGAGGAACTTTAGATTATCGGATCGGCTCCGCCATCGTGCTCGGATCCAACATCGGATCCGACGTTGTGCAGCAAACCTTGATTATGGGCATCATCGTTCTCATCGCAGGAAGTTTGTACTTCCGCAAATACGTACTCACTAAGAACATGGCGCCGATGATCGCTACGTCCATTTTGTGCCTTTTCTTGGGAATAGATGGCTCATTTTCCCGCATCGATGGTGTCATCCTCTTTCTGACTTTCATCGCGTACAACTATTACCTTTATCAAGATGAGCGTAAGTTCTACAAAGAAGAAGACAACAGCATCCAATCTGAAGAAATGGAGGGGAAAGTTCCAAATAGCCTCATGGAGGTCTTCAAGGATGCATTATTCACTTTGGGCCTTTTGCTGATTGTCGTTCTGGCGGCATCTGTAGTTTTGAATGTGACTGAAATTGTGGTCCAACGCACAGGCGTTGGCGGCTCGCTGATCGGTGTGCTCACGCTGGGTGTGGCTTCAGCCTTACCGGAATTGACAACTGCCCTGGCAGGTTTGCGGCATAAAGAACAAGGCATTTCACTGGGTACTTTGATTGGCAGTAATATTACCAACCCACTGGTCGCCATCGGCGGTGGTGCAATCATCTCCACTTATGCAGCACCGCGTCCTTTGTTACTCTGGGATCTGCCTTGGGGGATTATAACTGGAGCAATCCTCTGGCTTATTCTCTGGCGAAATCATGGCAAATTGGGCAAAAAAGAAGGTATTTATCTAATGGTCATGTACTTTGTCTACATCGCCGTCAGAGCAGTCTTCTTCCATACAGATTACTAGTAGAGAGAATTCAACCTCGCAAGCCGACAAGCAGGCATGGGAATTCGTTTTCCAGTAAGTGTTATACTGCCAAAAAGATGCAAAAATCTTCAGGCAAGCTGACTCTTTTGGCTCTTGCGCTCACGCTTTGCGGAGTGCGCTTGTTGAGTCAGTTCATTTCAGCAAACGTTGGCAATCGTATGAACGTCTTAAGCAGCACAGGGATGACCCGCTTCTGTCTGCTCAGCGGGTTGACTGGGGGGCTGGTATGGCTGGTCTCCACCCTGGTGAAGCGGCTTGCCAAAAAGCCCAGCATACACACATAACTTTGCTGACAGTCTGGCAAGACCCTGCTGGCAGTCTGGCAGAACACGCTCTTCAAGCGTTCAAGGCTATAATAAAGTAAACCAAGACGGGAGTACCCCATGATAGAAAACTGTACATTTGCGATAATTGGCCCGGGCGTGATGGGCAGGACGATTGCCTACAGCCTTATCAATGCCGGAGTTTCCTCTCAAAGGCTCACTCTTGCTGGTCCAAATACGGATAGACTGATCGAACTGGGCCAGGAACTCTCGGTGGGCACCACCCTGGATAACGCTGCAGCAGCCCAGTCTGCCGATGTGATCATCCTGGCGGTCAAGCCGCAGCGTCTGAACCAGGCAGCCCGGGTTATCCGCCCAGCACTCAAAGAGACTGCTCTCGTGATTTCCATTGTAGCTGGCATTTCTACCGCTGCTCTGAGCCAACAGCTGAGCACCGATCGCATCGTACGCGCGATGCCAAACACCCCCGCCCGCATCGGTATGGGCATCACCGTCTGGACGTGCACCCCCCAGGTGGATGTAGCACAGAAAGAAACTGCCGCAGAGGTATTCCGCAGCATGGGCGAGGAGGTCTTTGTGGAGGATGAGGTCTACCTGGATATGGCCACCGCGCTCTCGGGCACCGGTCCGGCTTATGTGTTCCTGTTCATGGAAGCCATGATCGACGCCGGCGTGCACATGGGCTTTCCACGTCGCATCGCCGAACAACTGGTGCTTGAGACCCTGCGTGGCAGCACCGAGTTTTACGCCCGCCGCCATGAACACCCCGCCGCACTGCGGAACGAAGTCACCTCACCCGGCGGCACTTCTGCCGAAGCGCTGTATTACCTCGAAAAAGCTGGCTTCCGCACCGCCATCTCGCGCTCCATCTGGGCGGCTTACCAGCGCTCCATGGACCTCGGCGCTGGAAAGTCCAAGCAGAACCTGGAAGGCTGAGGTTCGAACAATATCCGCATTGACTCCAAGCTGAAATACCTCCTGGAGCAGCGGCGCTCTAATTTCTACATACGCGGCTCCCCGCCCCTTACTATTTTGGGATCTCCCCTGGGAAACGCTCACCGGCGCTTTGTTATGGTTTATCCTCTGGAGAAAACACGGCAAGGTTGGCAAAAAAGAAGGCATTTATCTCGCGGTCATGTATTTTGTTTACATCACCTTCAGAGCCGTATCCTTCCATACAGATTACTAAAAGAAGATTATTGACCACTTAGGCGAATTCCGGGAGTGCTGGAATCCGATTTCCAGGAAGTGATATACTGCCAAAAAGATGCAAACATCTTCTGGCAAACTGGCTGTTCTGGTAATTTTTCTTACACTCTGCGGGCTAATTTTGCTGAGCGTCTTTTTTTCTGCAAATCGCGATTCAGCCAACCCAAAAGTTGACCCCACACCTGAACTTGCCACCGTCAATCCCCAAATACGGGTAATACCAGGCAAAAAACTCACTATCACGATAGGTGATCAAACCTGGCAGATTGCCAGCCAGGCGGCTACGATTGGGGACGCACTGGAAGATGCTGGTGTGCGTCTGCACCCCAAGGATAAATTATCTTTGATGCTGGAGACGCCTCTGCAAGATGGCATGGAATTAACGATCGAAAAGGCCCGCCAGGTTTGGGTGGAGCATGCTGGTTTCAGCTTTAGCGGCGTTTCCGCAGCCAGCAACGTAGGGGATGCCCTCGCTGATCTTGGGCTCAGCCTGCAAGGCCTGGATTATAGCGAGCCTGGCGAAGAGTCCCCGCTGCCAGCTGATGGCAAGGTGAAGCTGCATCGGGTTGTCGAAACTATCACCCTCGTCAAAGAAGAAACGCCAGCTGGTTATAGCTACGAAGCTGACCCTGAAACTGAATTAGATCAACAATCCACCCTGATTCCCGCAGTACCCGGCTACACCGTTACCCGTGCAAGGTCAAGAATAGTGGATGGCATCGCTCAGCAACCAGTTACTGAAGGACCCTGGAAAGCTTCCGAGCCCAAAAATGGCGTCATCGGGCTGGGTTCCAAAGTGGTGGTGCACACTGAGGTGGTGGACGGCGTCGAGCTGAACTACTGGCGCAAGCTCTCAGTCTATGCCACCGGATACAAGCCCAGCTCAAATGGTGGCCTCGGCACCGCTTCTGGCATTCCGCTCACCAAGGGCATCATAGCCGTGGAGGTCTCGTGGTATAACAGCGGCATGGCATTTCAAAAAGTTTATGTGCCGGGTTACGGTTTCGGGACCATCGCTGATACTGGCCCAAACATCCTCGGTCATCCCTGGATCGACCTGGGGTTTGACGAAGATAACTATGTCTCGTGGCACGATTGGACGACCCTTTATTTGCTTGAGCCCGTGCCTGCCTATATTCCACTCCAGATGCCATGAAATATCTTGATATCCGCCCTTTGATGAAAGCCTATGGAATCAAGCCTAAGAAGTCATTGGGGCAGAATTTCCTGGTTGAACCGGAAGGTCTGCGCAAAGTCATCGAAGCAGCTGATATTAAGGCGGTTGACCAGGTGCTTGAAATTGGCGCTGGGTTAGGCAGCCTGACGGTTTTACTGGCCCAATTAGCCCGTTCAGTTGTGGCCGTCGAAATTGACCGCGAGATCATCCCTGCCTTGCAGCAAGCTTTGGAAAAATACCCCAATGTAGAAATCGTTCAGGGGGATATCCTCCAGCAAGATCCTGAAATCTTGGCATTGGACGCCGGCTACCTGGTTGTGGCCAATATCCCCTATTACATCAGTTCAGCCATTCTTCGTCATCTGTTGACCGCGAAGAAGAAACCCGCCAGGATGATCCTGACCGTGCAAAAAGAGGTCGCAGAGCGTGTTTGCGCTGCTGAAGGCAAGCATAGCTTGCTTTCATTATCGGTACAGGTTTTCGGAAACCCAAGGCTGGCTGGTATCATCCCGGCGAACTCGTTTTTACCAGCTCCTGAGGTAGATTCGGCCGTTTTGGTGATTGATCTTTACCCGCAGCCTGCAATCCCAGAGGATGATTTGGACCGCTTCTTCAGCCTCGCGAAAGCCGGTTTCAGCCAAAAACGCAAGACCCTGCGCAACTCGCTCTCTGGGGGTATGCGCATCAGCACCCAGGAAGCAGAGGCTGTGTTGGGGCAAGCTGGCTTAAATCCAATGCTCAGGGCAGAGGCACTCAGCTTGGAAGCCTGGGGGAATTTGGTCAAGGCATTTAAGGCGCTGGCTTAACAATTCGCTTTTACTTGTGTTTTTTGTGCTGTTCCTTAAAGAAAAGCGCGCTTCCTATCACCCCGGTCAAGCCCAGTAAGAAGACGATCGGCCTCTCGATGATCCAGGCCAAAGACTGCAGCTTTCCCCTGCCTATTTCCACGACTGCCCTGTTTAGTACAGGTTCAGGAGCAGGTTCATCCCAGGTGAAAGTAATCAGGCGGGAAAGAAAGCCCTGCTGTACGCAGCCTTCAAGGCTGAAGATATGGATGGGTTTTTTGTATTTGGCCGCGATGCGTAAATCAGTTGTGAATTCCACCCAGCTCAACGGTGCAACGGTATCCCAGGAATCCTGTTCAACGCCCCCTCCGGTTACACCCAGTCCAAAGGAATCGGTGCTCTTCGCATAACTTTCAAGCATGGCTTGCCCATAGGGGCGGCTAAAGCTGGAGTAAAGCATTAGCACTACACAATCAACTTGAACATCGATTAGTCCGAGGGCACGCTTAAGAACCGTTGAGTGGGCCTTGCGATCATCCACGACATAAGTGGAGTGGTAAGCCTCAACCTTGTAGCCGTCCGTATGTATCTGATTGACAAGGCCCAGGTATGCCAGCTGGCTTTCTTCATACCCTTTTCTATTCTTCAAGCGCTTCCAGACCCTTGGAAGTACTTTTGGGTCGCGGGCTTCAAACATGGCGGTCTCTTGAAAATCTGGTTCGATATCCAGCCCAACCCCCGCCCACTGTAACTTATGCCTGGCCGTCCAGGTTTTGAAAGCTTCATAGCGCGCGATGGCAAAGGGGTAGTTTTCCAGGTTGTACCAGTAACCCTGATCTTTAGGCAGCAGCAGCCAGGCAATCACCGGCACACCAATTTTGTTTAAGCGTTTGACCACTTCCGCGCGTTCATCGGAGAGGTCGATCAATCCAAGGGAAACTGAAGCATTCAGGGTCTTCAGGTCATCCAGTACAAAGCGGTCTTCAAAGAGCTTTTTCAACTCTTTAGGTTCAAGTTCGGTGAAAAATGTCAATTCAGGATGTTGATTCATGAAGTATTACTCCTTAACGGTCAATGGTGACTTGGAGGGAACCCCTGTGGGGCGGGGATAATTTGCTGGCGTATGGGTGTTCTTGTCGATGAGCACCAGGTAACGCTTACCTTCGATTCCAGGGAAATCAATCGGCAGAACTTCTTTGAGATCTCCGCCTAATTTATGCATGATCGACCGGCAGTGCTCAGCTTCTTCAGGGGCATCCGTACCTTTTTGCAGAACAATGCGCCCACCCACTTGGGCGAGTGGCAGGCAGTATTCAAGCAAGACCGGCATGGGTGCCACGGCACGGGCAGTGACTAACTGGTATTTTTCCCGATGATCAGCGTTCTGACCCAGTTCTTCCGCTCGAATGGCCATGGTTTCAGCATTGGGTAATTGCAGACTGTCCAGCACAAGTCGGCAGAAGTTGATCTTTTTGCCAACCGAGTCCACCAGACTGAGCTTGAGATCAGGCCAGAGAATTTTGAGCGGGATACCTGGGAAGCCTGCGCCAGTGCCCAGGTCAATAAGACTTGTAGGCGGTGTGAATCTGCTCCAGCCGTGCGTAACGCTAAGTGAGTCCACGAAGTGCTTGTAGCGAATATCTTCAGGCGCCC
>WOZB01000186.1 GCA_011620445.1 Anaerolineaceae bacterium
CGAAGCGGATCGTTATCAATGGAGTCGAGCGAAAGCCAGGCAAAGTGCGGCGCCGCCACTTCAGATTGTGTATCTGAATTTGTATGCGAGGACGCAGCCCATTCACTGGCTAGTGTGGATTTTCCTGCTCCGGCTGGAGCGGATATTAAGACCAGTCGAACGCCGCTGTTGACCGCCGCCTGCAGATGATCTGCCAATCGTGGTCGAAAGATGAAACCCGCATGCATGGGCGGGATAATTAACTTGGTTTTCAATAATGGGTCAGGCATGGCATCATTATATGTTATCTGGCTGCCTGGATTTGTATGCATAATTGAGTGTGTGATTTTCAATTCGTGAACCGTATATACCTGTACAAGGTAATGTCAAGCTCCCATAAACGCTACCAATCATAAGTAGACACTTTCAGATTTCAGCAGCGATGGCATACTCATAGCTTATCCATCCTTATTTTCATGCCTCCAGATAGACTGTGTTTCTCTGAAGGGGTGACATATTCGCTGGTTACTTATGGGGATGACATATTCGCTGACTAACAACACACAGACGAGGCAAGTGCTTGACATTCCCAAGGGGTGCAAGTAAAATCACTATTCTTGAACGCGGGCCTGTAGCGCAGTTGGGAGCGCGCTTCAATCGCACTGAAGAGGCCGGGGGTTCGAATCCCCCCAGGTCCACAAGAGTGACAGGCTCGATAACAAATTATGTGCATTACCTGGGCCCATAGCGCAGTTGGGAGCGCGTCTCAATGGCATTGAGAAGGCCGGGGGTTCGAATCCCCCTGGGTCCACAAAAAGAGCATTCTGAATGCTCTTTTTTTTAACTTTAGAAATGACTCCAAGCCTTGTAGCTAAAAATCTTTCTTAAGTTTGATAATTCATCGAGGCCGATGGTTGTGGAAATCAGCCGTTTTATGGGTCAATTGCCATCCTTGCGCGTGCATTTGTGGCAAAAAAATATCATCAAAATAATTGTCGTAAATCCAAAGCGGGGTAAAATCATACAGGCTATATTGCGTAGAACAGATTACGCGTCTGAAATCAGTACCAAAATCTAAACAACAGAGAAGAACCTCACCTGGAAACGGTCAGCAGGTCTTCTGCAAATTCGTACAAGTCTGGAGGTTGACCTGAAAAAAATCCAATTTACTGAAACTGCATTGCGGGATGCCCACCAAAGCCTTTTTGCCACCCGTATGCGCTTTGAAGATATGCAACCTGCCCTCGAACTGATGGACCAAGCCGGCTATGCCGCGCTGGAGTGCTGGGGCGGAGCAACTTTTGATGTTTGCCTCAAGTTTCTCAATGAAGACCCCTGGGAAAGGCTGGATAAGATCCGTAAAGCCGTTAAAACCACCAAACTGCAGATGCTTCTGCGGGGTCAAAACCTCCTGGGTTACACCAATTATCCAGACGATATCGTTGAGATGTTCGTGGCCAAATCCATCGAGCACGGCATAGATATCCTCCGGGTATTCGATGCCCTCAACGACGTCCGCAATCTGGAAATGTCCATCAAAGCCATCAAAAAGTACGGCGGCCACGCCCAGGGGGCTATCTGCTATACCACCGGTCCGATTTACGAAATTCCTTATTTTGTAAACCTGGCCAAAACCCTGGAATCGATGGGCGTAGACTCGCTGGCCATCAAAGATATGGCCGGCATCCTGACCCCGAAGAACGCCTTCGATTTGGTTACAGAGATTAAACGCGAATGTCAGCTGCCCCTGGCAGTGCATACGCACTCCACCAGCGGCACTGCCACCATGTCGCTGCTTAAGGCAGTCGAGGCTGGTTGTGATGGTATCGACACCGCCATTTCACCGCTCTCAAGCGGCACCAGCCAGGCACCCACAGAAACCATGCACACCATCCTGACCGAGTTTGGTTACGACACTGGCTTGAACCTGAGCGTGCTGAACGCACTGGCCAAGCACTTTAAGAAGACCAAGGCTTACTTCCAGGCTAACAAATTGCTCAAATCAGAGGTTTATGATGTGGACCCGCAAATCCTGGAAACTCAAATTCCTGGCGGTATGTACTCCAACCTGCTGGAACAACTGCGCCTCTCCGAAATGGAAGGCCGCATAGGCGAAGTGCTGCAAGAAGTCAAAAAAGTACGCTCCGAAGTGGGCTACCCTCCCCTGGTGACGCCCATGTCGCAAATTGTGGCCGCCCAGGCAGTTGCCAATATTATCTCAGGCGAGCGCTATTTGGTGATCCCCAACGAAATGCGCGACTATCTGAAAGGCCTTTATGGCCAGGCGCCCGGGAAAATCTCGGAACAATTATTGGCTGATGTGTTACAAAATGATGAGGTGCTGACAGTGCGTCCGGCAGATTTGCTTAAGCCGCGTTATGAGGAAGCCCGCAAGGAAATCGGGGCGCTTGCCCACAAGCCTGAGGACGTCCTCAGTTATGCCTTATTTCCTGATTCAACCCGTAAGTACCTGCAGGGCAAAGAAACTCCTGAAGATGTGGCTGGCGTTTAAACCAGCAAAACTTACCAATGCTTGTTGTTCACCACAGATTAAACAAAGACACCCAATAAAAGGGTGTGTTTGTTTAATCTTTTGCCTGAATCTCTAATTGCGATTTAAAAAATAACTATCTTGTAACTGAGTGTCCTGCCGCCGGCAGGACGAGTATTAGGTGTCTCAGCCACTTGTATCGAGTATTGTTTGCTCAATTAATTGTGTGTAAGCAGGCAGTTCAATCTGGTTTTCTTCCAGTAATCTCGTAGTCTTGGCTTTGTCAGTGGTGTAGATTTCAAGGCGGGCAGGTTCCATCAGGATGCTGGTGGTAATTTCGTTCCCAAGATCTGCCAATTTGGCCTTGATCATTTCCCGGTATTCACGCATAGCCCTGCGCGAAACCTCGGTTGGCACAATGTTGATGACCTTGAGCAATTCAGGGTCCGATACAAAGGGCTTGAGGT
>WOZB01000272.1 GCA_011620445.1 Anaerolineaceae bacterium
GCTTAAATATTTTCCTTCTGATTCAAGATCTATAACGAATTATTCAATTCAAATCAACTTGATGTAGTTGCAGTCGAGGAATGGAAGGGAACGGGGAGAATAAAACGGAAAAGCCGTGGTAACGGCTTTTTGTGGGTGGTATAGGACTCGAACCTACGACCTTCGCGATGTCAACGCGATGCTCTAACCAACTGAGCTAACCGCCCGTGAGTTTTGCATTATAGCGTCATCCCACGTTTTCTGCAAGACCAAAAACTGCACCAAAAACTTTACTAAAAACTGCACCAAAAAATGCACCGCACCAAATAAATGCACCCCAAGCTTGGATTATTCATTCAAATCCTTAGGGGCATTGCACTTTCCTGATGTGTAAAATCATTCAAGAACAGGCTACTTTACGTGTTCCTCTTCGAATTTTTGAAGGAAGTCGACCAATGCGTCTACGCCCTCTTTCGGCATGGCGTTGTAAATCGAAGCCCGCAAACCGCCAACACTCTTGTGCCCTTTGAGGTTGTCGAAACCAACTTCTACAGAAGCTTTCACAAAAGCCGCATCCAATTCTTTGTCACCGGTCGTAAAGGGCACATTCATCAGGGAACGGTCCTTCTTGTCGACAGTACCGTGGAACATTTCGCTCTTGTCCAGGTAAGCATATAAGGGGGCTGCTTTCTCCTGGTTGAGCTTGTTCATGGCTTCAAGCCCGCCGAGATTCTTAAGGTACTTGAACACTTTTCCGCAGACGTAAATCGCCCAGCAGTTGGGGGTGTTATAAAGGCTCTCATTATCCGCATGAGTATCATAGCGCAGGTAAGTGGGAACCTTGGGGTCCATATCATCACGGCGGATAAGGTCTTCGCGGATGATGACAATCGCCAGGCCGGCAGGACCCACATTTTTCTGCACCCCAGCCCAGATGAGGCCGTATTTGCTCACATCGCAAGGCTTGGAAAGGAACATTGAGCTCTGGTCAGAAACCAGGGGTTTACCGTTGGTTTCGGGCAGCGTCTGCCAGGTTGTGCCATTGATGGTTTCATTCTCGCAGATATAAACGTAATCGGCATCTGGTGAAACGCTCACCTTGGACATATCAGGTATGTAGCTGAAATTCTTGTCTTCACTAGTGGCAATGACGTTTACTTTTCCAAATTTCTTGGCTTCAGAGATGGCTTTCTTAGCCCAGGAACCTGTATTGACGTAATCCGCCACGCCTGTTTTCATCAGGTTCATTGGCACCATGGCAAACTGAAGCGTACCGCCGCCCTGAATAAACAATACTTTGTAATTCACAGGAATATTCATTAATTCGCGCAAGTCTTTTTCGGCTTCGTGCAAAATATCTTCGAAAACCTTGCTGCGATGGCTCATTTCCATCACACTCATCCCGGAACCCCTGTAATTCAGGATTTCCGCCTGGACTTCTTCCAGAACCGCTTCAGGAAGCATGCTTGGGCCAGCAGAGAAGTTGTAAATGCGTCCGTACTTCATAATATGATCTCTCCTTTTAGTCTGCACACACTATTTACTATTTGGCAAAGGCCTGTCCTTAGTATAACCCGGAGCGTCTCAGTTTTGCGCAATTTTTCACAGATTATATCTTGCTCGTCTCAAGATTTGGATTCTGGAGCATTAATTTATATTCAGATTTTGACATGCCTTTCAAGTAAAATGAATCTATGCAAACTAACATTCAGATTGAAAAATGCGTCTACGGCGGCGATGGATTGGGCCATTTATCTGATGGCCGCGCCATTTTTGTACCCTTTTCCCTCCCCGGCGAACATGTAAATATTGAACTTTTAGACGAAAAAGGTAAATTTGCGCGGGGTCGCTTGCTGGAAGTAAGGGTACCATCTCCACAGAGGGTCAATCCACCTTGCCCGCATTTTGGTGTTTGCGGCGGCTGCCATTATCAAATGCTTGACTACAGCGACCAGGTGCAGCTAAAGACAAGTATTCTGCAGGAAACGCTGGAACGGCTGGGTGGTTTCCACTTCGAAAAAGAGCTGGAATTTACACCTTCTCCTAATCCATTGGCATACCGCAACCAAGTGCAGTTTCATCCTTTAATTAGTGGTCGCCTCGGCTTTTTGAGCGCTGAAGGTATGCAGAACATCCCGATCGATACTTGTTTACTCCCTATGCCAGGCATTCAGCAAACCTGGCCGCTGCTTGAACTGGCTGAAGACCATCAGCTAAGCAGAATCGCATTCCGTGAGGACTCACGTGGCGAAATCCTGGCTCTCCTTGAGGGCACAGAACCTGAACCACCCTATCTTGAAACAGATCTGCCCATCTCACTTGCGTACAAAGCAAAAGGTGTCCCGGGCATCTTCATGCTTGCGGGAGAGGACTCCCTCCTGTATACCCTGCAAGGTAAAAACTACCTCGTTTCACCTGAATCTTTTTTTCAAGTTAACATGGAAGTTGCCGAAGCCATGCTTAACTACATACTCAGCCTGCTGCCCACAGGAACCATTCCGGAAATTCTTGAGCTTTATAGCGGGGTCGGTTTTTTCAGCAAATTCCTGGCGGAACACTGCGAACACCTGATAGAAATTGAAGCCTCGGCATCTGCCTGCTATGATTTCGTGGATAACATGGACACTTTTGACAATGTGGAACTCTACGAGGGAGCCGTTGAGGAGATTCTACCTTCACTCGTCAACCAATTGCCCCATCCGCAGTTGGTTGTGCTTGACCCACCACGCTCAGGCTTACAATCAAAAGCCAGGCAAGCATTGCTCAGTTTAGCGCCCGAACAGATCATTTACATTTCCTGTGATCCCTCCTCACTCGCCAGGGACCTGAAAGCTATCAAGGCAGAAGGTTATGAGTTAAAGAACCTGCGCGGCTTCGACATGTTCCCGCAAACCTATCACATTGAGACAGTGGTGTTGATGTCAAGGACTTAACAGGCGTAAATATTTGCAGAAAAT
>WOZB01000089.1 GCA_011620445.1 Anaerolineaceae bacterium
CTCTATCCATTAAGCTACGAGGACAATGGAGCGTTATTCTATCGCCTTTCGCCGTCCGGGTCAAGGGTATCTGAATGGGTTTCTGAATGGGTTCTGCTGTATGAATGGGTTCATGTACCTCTTCGGTAACTCTTCGGTAACTGACTTCTTCGGTAACAATATCTTTTGACTTGGCACGGGGTGAGATTTTTCTATCCCTCCGAGCTGGATATTTTTTCTGAAGAGCCCGGCTTTATTCAAAATAAACTCCAAAAGGATAGCATGGTAAGTGAAGTGGCAAAACGATTGCAGCATACAATGTAACCTTGCACAAGGCCAATGTTTCACGTGAAACATTTTGGCGTCAATAGTTTTGGGTAAATGAATGCAGGGGTTTCTGTGTTTCACGTGAAATGCAGGGAATACATGCGCTGATTTCCGGTATAAGAGCAAAATTCAGGTAGGTTAATGAGTATAAGGTCGGAAGCCAGGCTTTTCAGGATCTTTTGAAATAGCAAAGCGCTTTGCCGCTGCGGTCATCCATCGCCAGAGTGAGGATGGCATCAGCTTCCATTTCCCGGGTTTTGATCAACCGAAGCACCTTGGCAGTCACCGGGTCAGCATCAATCCATTCCAGCAATTGGTTGGGAGCTTTATCCAAACGTGCCTGATCGATAAAATCCTGCCCAGGCCAAATCCCCAGGGGGTAAATTTGTCCCTCCATCAAATCCTGGAAGAAATGCGTCCCCAACGAAGGCTCTGTGCTCACGCCCTGCAGCTTACCCGCAACTTCAACGAGAGCTTTGGTGTTGAAGATATCCGCGTAATCGACATGTATGCCAAGATCCGGATTGCTTGTGCCCCAGCGCCCCGGGCCAATACAAATAAAGGTCTCTTTTTTAAGTGCAGCGTTCAGACGGCCAATCGTGCGTTCCAATGCATAGCGGGCTTTCTCTGTCTTTAGGGAGAAGTAATCGTCAGCTGATACGCTGATAATATACTCGATGGGTTCCACCGTGCCACCTGCTACGAGCGTGCTGGCACTGAAAAGCACATCTTTATCAGGAATATCCTTTGGAATGAGGCTGAAACCTTCTTTGAAAGTCGTAAGTGGCCGGCATTGGATGAGTGTGAGCAAGGGTTGTGGGCCGTCGGGTGTGTTCTCCAGCCGAGCCGTAAATTCCAGATCCACAGGAGTGCGATATTCATTTTCCAATGTCATCAACATCTCGCGCATGAGCGCTGGAAATTTGGTCTTGGAGAGTAAATCTTCAAAGGTTAAGACCAGGTCTTTCGGAGACCCATCCAACAGGTTGCTGTGCAAGGAATGAATGTAGCCTTCACTGCTGATTTGAGCAAAGTAGCGCAAATTGGGTATTTGGCTGCCTAAAACCTGGTGCACGGGCAAGGTCTCCATGACATTCTTTTCAAGGTTGATCAGGTCGATATACTGCTGAGAGTAGCGCAGGATGTTTTTCTGGTTGGTCGATGGGTTCAACGTGGGGTGCGAAAGGGCGATTAGACGCGGATAGTCATTGCCAACCCGGTCCACGGATCGGGTACCCAAGCCCCAAACCAGGCGAATAAAGCCGTCCTTGGCGCGAATTTGGGGGGACCAGCGATAAGTGTTGTGGCTAAAGCCAACACCAGCCAACTCCGGAAAGTAATACTTGCCGTGTTTCTGGCCTTCTACAACCTGGATGAGCAAAGCCATGCGCTCGTCATAATCCTGTAAGCCCCGGTTTTTGCGATACACCAAGGCCGAGGGGTGCAGAGCGGATGCATAGATGCTTGCCATGGCCAATATTAATGCGCGTAGGTTTTCCTCTGGGTTACCCTGATTGGGTAGAAAGATGCTTTCGTATTTACCCGCAAATGCGGTCCCAAAGTTATCTTCGAGCAAGCTTGACGAGCGTACGATCAACGGCCGCCCGCCCGACATTGCCAGGATGGTTTCAAGGTATTGACTGATACTGGGCGGAAAGGCACCTGCCTTAAAATCCGCCAGAATCAGAGGGTAATCCTGCCACATCTGGTCTTCAGATTTATATTTCTGGTCGCTCCAGTGAATCAGATTATTGACAGACATGAAATTGTAGAAAACATCAGAACCGATATAGTAAGAAGTAGGCATGCGTAAGGCATTTTGCAGGTCTTCACTTGCCTTTTCTTTGAGGATGCGCGCAGCCAGCAGCATACCTGCGGCCTTGCCACCGATGCGGCCCTCCCCCAGTTTATGGCGGCGGATTTCTGCCAGGTCTTGCACAGTAAACCAATCTTTAGCGATATTGACGTAGCGCAACTGGTCACTGATCATTTTTCGGATCAAGACCACCTTGATCTCCGCCAGGCGGGCAGCATGAGGGGCAAGCTCCTCCGCTGAGAGGCTCTCCAGGTAAATACCACGGTTAAAGAGCATTTCTGCGGGTGCCAGCTCGGGGTTAAAGTCCAGGCTGAGCTCGTCGGCTTCAATGCCCCGTTCAGATAGGGCTTGCTGGATAATGGCGGATAGGGTCTCGTATTCAAAATTCTCAGAGAAATAGGCATCTGTCAGCGAGTCAATGACCGCGCTTTTGCGTCTTTCCCAGTTTTCAGCACTCTCCTGGTACAGCGGCTCGTTCAGGCCTTCGCGTTCCTGTGAGTTGATAGCCGCCTGAATAGCTTCGTTGATGAGAGCCTGGGAATCAATAATGCCCTTTTCAGCCAGTTTAGCCCGCATTAGCTGGCGAATGCGTCCTGCCAGCATGGGGTATTGAACCAGGGCAAGGTAAACGCTTAGAAAACGACTGCTGCGGCTGACCGGTAGAACCATGCTGCTGATTATAAGGAAGAAAAGCAGATTCTGCTATATAAAGTGGGAAGCCTTGGTACTTTGTTTGTCATGCTGCTGGAACTGAAGCATCTGACAGCAGCAATCTGCCTCTTGAAGATCTTTTGCAATTTC
>WOZB01000103.1 GCA_011620445.1 Anaerolineaceae bacterium
CCCAAAATGGCGCTTTCCGGGAAATACTTCCGGCCATCTTTCAGGCTGGGGTTGCTGGGAATGTTTGAACCCCAATTTACCACTGCCGCTTCTATCCCAGAAAAACGGTAAAGGTTAAGGTCGTCTTTGCACATGTGCAAAAAATTGTATTTGAAAGCCCGGTTGGCACACTCCATGACTTTTTCATCCCATGGGCGCACCCATTGCGTGTATTCGGCATCGGAAATGAGGTAGCGTTCGCCCCCCAAGGCTGAATAGTAAATGCCATCCAAGCCGGTGGTACTGACGCTGTCAATCAAATTGCAGAGAGCATCGGTAACGATCTCAAAAATGTGGCTCATCGCTTTGGGATCCTCCCTCAGCAGACTGGCCAAAAAATCTGCGCCTTCGGTGTACCCGTCTGCGCCGCCCCGGGCATGCCAGGTTGAAGCCCAGGTGCCGTGCAGGGTGAGCAGGCTAAAGGCTTTGCCGCCCAGACCATCCACCACCCGCTTGGTAATTTCGGTTTGCCTGGTGATGAACTGCGGGTGCTTGCCGATAGGTTTGATCTTCAGCCAATCCTTGGCGTGCTTGATTTCGTGGGTAAAAGGAAAAAGATTCTCATTCATCACTTTCAGAATGTCGACCTGGGTCTCTTCATGAAAGCGCAAATGGTTTTCGACGGTTTCTTCCACACTGTCAAAACTTTTGGGGTCAAAATGGTACCAAAAACCGGTTGGCAACTGGTCCACTTCCTGGCCTTTAATCGCGGCAATTACGCGTTCTTTGCTGTTCATTTATGCTCCTTGGCAATGGCTTGTTTTGGTTCTTACTTTACCTGAAACCCAAGCCTGGTAGAAGAGCACACCTTCTACGCGCCCAGGTAAGCCCTGCGAACTTCTTCGTTCACCAGCAGGCTTTCACCGCTGCCTTCCAGGCTGATTTTGCCGGTTTCAAGCACATAACCGCGATCTGCCACCGAAAGCGCCATTGAAGCATTCTGCTCAACAAGGAGGATGGTGATGCCATCCTTACGGATGCGGGTGATGAGCTCAAAAATATTCTCGACGATGTTCGGCGCCAGGCCAAGCGAAGGCTCATCCAGGATAAGTAGTTTGGGTTCCATCATCAGGCCCCGCCCGATGGCCAGCATTTGCTGTTCACCGCCAGAAAGCGTGCCGCCGCCCTGGTTAAGGCGTTCCTTTAGCCTGGGGAAGAGTGTGTAGACTCGGTCGCGTGCTTCTAGCGATCGTTGCTTTTCGTAGCGCGGGTTGGCAATCGTGCCGACTTTCAGATTCTCATCCACGGTCAACTCAGGGAAGATTTTGCGGCCTTCAGGCACGTGGGAAATGCCCATGCGGGCAATGTTGTGCGGTTTCATAACCGTAATATCTTGGCCTAAAAAAGTAATCTTGCCTTCTGTTTTCTTAACCATGCCCGAGATGGACATTAGTGCGGTGGTCTTACCAGCCCCATTGGAGCCGATCAGAGTGATGATCTCACCTTCATCTACATGAAAGTTGATACCGAGCAAGGCATGGATATGGCCGTAATCAACCACTAAATTTTCAACCGTCAACAAGCTCATGCCGCCGCTCCCTTCCGCCCCACCAAAAGCCCCTTGCCAAAGTAAGCCTCGTTAACACCTTTATCTTCGCGCACTTCTTCTGGGGTGCCTTCGCAAATCTTTTGGCCAAAGTTGAGCACAAGAATGCGGTTGCAGGAATTCATGACAAACCTCATATCGTGCTCGATGAGCGCGATGGTATAGCCTCTCTTGTTGAGGTCGATGACGAAGTGCATGAGTTCCTGTTTTTCCAATTGGTTCATGCCAGCTGCAGGTTCATCGAGAAGCAGAAGTTTTGGCCCTAATGCCAGCGCTCGGGCAATTTCAACTTTGCGCTGCATACCGTAGGAAAGGTTGCCGGCTTTTGTATCCTTGAAGGGCAGCAAGCCCAGCGAATCCAGCACCTTCAAACCTTCTTCGCGAATCAGCTGCTCGTCGCTTTTATATGCGGCAGTATGCAGAATAGCATCTGCGAGGCCGGTCCTGGTTTTGGTTTGAAAGCCAATAAAGACGTTTTCCAAAACGCTCATGTATTTGAAAAGGCGGATGTTCTGAAATGTGCGTGCCATGCCCAGTCGGGCGATTTGTTCCGGCTTTTGGCCGACCAGCGAGTGGCCGTCAAAGGTGATTTCACCGGTGGTGGGCTTGTAGACCCCCGAGCAAATGTTAAAGAAGGTGGTCTTGCCGGCACCATTCGGGCCGATAATGCCAAAAATATCGCCCTCGTTGATGATCATATCCACATTGTCAACTGCCTTGAGGCCGCCAAAGTGTTTGCTGACGTTATTTGCAACCAGGAGCTGGCTCATGCGGTCCTCCGCTTTTTCAGCCCAAGGCGTTCAAGCAAATCTGCGCCTGTGCGGTCATCCGCCAGCATCGAGTCTGATGCACCGATAATTCCTTGCGGCCTGATCCACATCATCACCACGATCAGCAAGCCGTAGACAACCAGGCGGTAAGCACTGACAGGTCGCAGCAGTTCGTTAAGGATGTTCACTACGAAGGATCCCAAAACCGGCCCGCCCAAGGTGCCCATGCCCCCAATAATGGCCATTGAAAGAATGTTAAAGCCTTCATCCAGGGTGAAGGTATTCGAGTCCACATAGTTGATGTAAGGCGCGTAAATCGCCCCCGCCAGGCCAGCCCAGAAAGCGCCGTAAGCAAAGTTCATGGCTTTGTATTTAACCAGCTCAACTCCCAAAGATTGGGCGGCTTGCTGGTCCTCGCGGATAGAAATCCAAGCGCGCCCAATGCGAGACTTTAAAACCCGGTTGGTGACGAGCAGAAAGAGCACTGCAAAGAGCAGGAAGATGTAGTAGTAATCGCCAGCCCGGCGGATGTTCATGCCCAGAAATTGCGGGGCAGGGATGCCCTTAATGCCCAGGGGGCCGCCGGTGAGGCCGGTCCAGTTGAGCGCGATCAACCGGATGATTTCAGAAAAGCCCAATGTGACGATGGATAAGTAAATGCCCGTCATGCGGAAGGTGGGCAGCGCAACAAGCAGGCCAATGATGGCCGTCAGGATGCCTGCGATTGGCAGTGTGAACCAGAAATCCCAGGCGTAGTTGCTGGATAAGATGGCTGTTGTGTAGCAACCCACCGCAAAAAAGCCCGCGTGGCCGATGGAAAATTGGCCAGTATAACCGTTGATGACGTTTAAAGAGCCAGCCAATGTGATGTAAAGCAGGATGCGGCAAATGATACCCATAATGTAACTGGATGTCAGAAAGCGGGGTATCAGTAGGATTATTACTGCTCCTAGCCCAAAAATCAGGATCCTGACAGCCTTGGGGAGGTCAGAAAACCAGGCCTTGAGAGTCTGGGTCATAACTTGATGCCCCCTTTCTTCGAAAATCCTTGCGGTTTAAAAATCAGGATCAGAATCAGGAAGATGAAGGCAAAAATATCGCGGAAGCTGGCTGAGCTAACTGCGATGCCGAAGTTTTCAATGAGGCCCAGGAACAAGCCTCCAAGGGCAGCAAAACGCGAATCGGTCAAACCGCCGAGCACGGACGCGCTGAAAGCTTTCATACCCAGGGGTCCGCCCATGGTGGCCTGGAAAGCCTGGTAATAGACGGAAATCAGCATGCCCGCAATGCCTGCCAGGCCGCAGCCAATTACGTTGCCAAGCAATGCATTGGCGTTCACATTCAAACCCATCAGGCTGGCAGCGGTTTTATCCTGGCTGACAGCGCGCATGGAAATGCCATATTTCGATTTCGAGAAGAACAGGGAGAGACCCAGTGCAAGAATAACCACAATCGCCAGGATGACCAGCTGCAGCACGGAAAGCTGCACAGGTCCAATTTTTATGAGTTGATTCTCAAAAATGCCAAACATGGGTTTTTGGTTGGGTCCAAAGACAATCTGGGCCATATTCTTGATGATCATGCTGGCACCGATGGTACATATGAGGGCGATGTGACGTGGGGCGTCCAAAAAGCGTTCGTAACAAACCTTATAAATGATGATTCCTAAAATACCACAGACGATAAAGCTGCCGATCGCGCCGATCAAGATATTACTGCCAAACAACTCGAAAACATAAAAAGACGCAAAAGCACCCATCATCATCACTTCGCCATGGGTAAAGGTGACCAGGCCGGTAATGCCAACAATGACCGAATAGCCCAGTGCCATCAACGCATAAATTGAGCCCTGCACAATGCCGTTCACTAAGATGGAAATTGCGTAATCCATTTCGCTCTCCTTTTCCCCATCAATTATCCTACAATAAATGGACCGTTTTAGCATTCAAGAAATGCGAATGGCTAAAACGGTCCTATGGAAATCCTAGAATTTATGGAGTAGTTGAATAGTCATAACCGGCCGCCAGGACCCACTTGCCGTCCTTGACCTGCCCAATGACATACTTGCGGGAAACATCGCCTGCTGGTTGGAATTTAATTGGGCCAGCCAGGCCGGTATATTCGGTGGTAGCCAATTGCTTGGCGATGGCTTCACGCGTGATAGGGCCTTCAATTTTCTTGATGGCTTCAACCAGGAGGTAAAGGGCATCGTAAGCCACCACCGGGTGGACTGTAGGCTCAAAGCCAGCCTTTTCGGTAAAGGTCTTCTTGAAGGCCATCGCGGGGGCATCATCTTCGTTAAAGAAGAATGGGGTGGAGGTGATCAAACCTTCTGAATTTTCCTTGGTCAGGTCAATGAGCTGCTGAGAAGCGCCTGGTCCCAAAGTGGCCAACCTGACATCCGTCCAACCAGAGGTGCGGATCTGATTGACAACCTGTGCAACAGCGCCCTGGTCGAGGATCAGGACAGTATCGGGGTTGGCAGCTTTGACTTTAGTGATGACGGAGGTAAAGTCGGTTTCGCCAGCAACATAATTGGCTTCAGCTACCAGTTCAATGCCATCAACCTTCATTTGGTCGGTGACAGCCTTGAAGGAAGATAAGCCCCAGTCGCTGTTGATATAGATGATACCGACCTTCTTAGCCTGCATGTACTTGCCCAAAATGTAGGTAGAGAAGAACGGACCCTCATCTGATTGACGCCCCATAACGCTGAAAGCATAATCGCTCATCCCAGCGTAATCGGGGTTGGAAGCGGTCGGGGAGAGCAGCGTGATTTTGGCTTCATCGATGATCGGCACGTCGGCCATGGAAGCTGAACTGGTAAAGTCACCGATGATGGCCATGACTTCCTGGTTTTCAACCAGTTGGCGGGCCAGGTCAGAGCTTTCCTTGGGATCGCCCTTTGAATCCATGACGATCAGTTTGATTTGCCTTCCGGCTACCCCGCCCGCGGCATTGATTTCATCGGCAGCCATCTGAGTGGCTACCTGGAAGCCTTTGCCGTATTCGGCGTTGGTACCGGTGAGAGGCGCAAGCACACCAAAGGTGATGGTTTCGTTTCCAGTGGGTTGGGTAGTAGTGCCAGTGGTGGTGCAGGCTGCCAAAAGCATAGCCAATACCAATACAAGACTAATTACTCTTACTTTCATTTTTCCTCCAATATGGTTAATCGATATGAACCAGTTGGCTCATCAATAACGAACAAGCTAATATTATACTATTCGGTGCAATTATCAAAAAATATCTAATATAGCTGATACCTTTGAAATAACCTTCCCATTTGCGGAATTTCTGCAGACAGATCCTGACTGAGCTCGTCCCCATCTCTCAGCTCGTCGAAATAACAATCCCTGGTCTTTTATTGCAAAGAAAATTCCAATTTATCCACATAATGTATTCATGGAAGCAGCAATATTTGCCTCAAAATTGGCGTTAACCTTCGTAAAATGATTTTGATTTATACTTGTTTTATCAAAAATAATAAACGGAGAAAACACATGTCCCAAACTTTAGATGACCTCAAGAATGCCTTTGCTGGTGAAAGCCAGGCCTATCAGAAGTACACCAATTTTGCTAAAAAAGCAGCCGCACAAGGCTTCACTAATGTTGCCAAGCTTTTTGAAGCCACAGCTCAAGCCGAGCATATTCACGCTTCCGGCCATATGAAAGCCATGCAATTGGTCAAAGACACCGTCGAAAATCTGCAGGCTGCCATTGATGGCGAAACCTATGAGTACACCGAAATGTACCCACCCATGTTGGATGAAGCCGTCAAAGAGAACCATTCCGCCAAACTGATGTTTGGCTACGCTGTGGAAGCTGAAGAAGTGCATGCCCGGCTCTATACTAAAGCTCTAGAAGCGGTCAAGCAAGGCAAAGACCTGGACGTGACTGAATTCTATCTTTGCCCGGTCTGTGGCTACATCGAACTTGGTGAACGGCCAGAAGTGTGCCCAATTTGCAATACCAAAGGCGAGAAATTCCTGCTCTACAACGCAAAATAATCGAAAATTATTTATTCAAAAATACTTCGCGTACATACGTGAAGTATTTTTTTATCCAGATTGCTGATTTGAAATGCCAGGAAAAAGTGCCTTAACTGGCAACTTGTGGAAGGCCTGCTTTTTGGCCGTCTTTTCTATGCACTGTAAGAATGCTGATTTTGGTTGGGTGGTTATAGGGGGCAGGGTCCTCCGGCGCTTTCTCAAGGACAGTATCGGCAAAACCTGTGTAATCCTCAGGGACGGAAATAATGCTATCCATTTGCACGTATCCGCCGTGGAAGAGGCTCTCCAGTTGGGTCTGCACTTCAGCACCTGAAGCAAAGAGGGCGTTATTGATGGCCACTAATTTACCTTCATCAGCTATCAATGGCCGGGCTTTGTTGATCAGGCTTATCCAGTCAGCCAACAAGTCCACGCGTCCACTGCTGGTTGTCGAGAAAAATGGGGGGTCCAGAATGACGATATCAAAAAGTTCACCGCTGGTCTTGATGCGGTTGACAACCTTGAAGAAATCCAACGGCAATACTTTCATCTCCCCGGGGTAGCGCCCAAATTTTGCAGATTTCTTTGAGAGATCAAGGAAAGATGCATTCACGTCCGTCTGCAGCACCCTCTTCGCCTCCCCAGCCAAGGCGGCGATCCCTAATGAACCGGAGTAGGCAAAGCAGTTAAGCACGCTTTTGCCGAAGCTTTGCTGCTTCAGCCAATGCCGAAGTAAGCGTGTATCCAGAAAGAAGCTTTCATCCTGGTTCATGCGCAGGTCAATGGCGTAGCGCACACCGTTTTCTACGATACTACCGGGCAGTTTACTGCCAAAAAGCAGGATCCCTTTATGTTCTTCAGGATTGCTGCTTGCCCGCTGCTTGAGCAAAATTGACTCCAACCAAGGGTATTTTTCCTGAAGGACACGCACAATGAAATCCAGGAGTGGATTCTTAACCCCCGGATCAATTTTATTGTGGTCTGAAATCACCGCTGTTCGGGCATACAGGTCTACAATCAAGCCTTTGTAACCTTCATAATAGCCATTAAACAAGCGCAATGCGCTTTCGTGTTGAGGGTCAAGCAGGCTAGTGCGTTTCTCCAGGCATTGTTTGAAATGATTTTCCAGCTGTGTGGGTTTAGTTTCCTTTGTTTTACTCAAGGGAATCCTCGGTTTTCGTCCATATTTGATATAGCGCTAAATTGCCCTCCTTGCCATCAGAAAAAAAGCTTTCTTGTAAGTGTAAGCCAGCGGCCTCGCCCAGGGCTTTTAGTTCCTCGTCTCGAAATTCGTGTACATAACGCAAGCCCGAAATTTGTGAGTCCTGCCGGCGCCAATCCATCAAGATGTCTCCAGTTTCAAGGTCTTCAGGTTTAAGCCCGACTTTGGACCAATCCTGAATGTGCGCGACGAGACGCGGCGAATTGTGAATTTGCCAGCAAGAGAGCATCAATTTGCCGCCATCTTCCATGATGCGAGCTGTATTTTTGAAAAATGCCAGGTGGGCAGCCTGCGAGGGCAAATGCTGCAGCGCGGCAAAGCAGGTAATCAGCGCCCACTTTTGCCCGTTGATGCGGGGATCTTCTGCTTCAAGCAAATCCGCCTGGATGAACTCTGCCCTGAGCATCGGGTACCGCCTGGCGCGTTCCCTGGCAAAACCCAACAGCGAGGGGCTGCCATCCACACCAAGATACTCGCCTTCATAATTTGAGAGCGCCAATGCTTCTGCCAGTGTGCCGTTTCCGCAGCCCAGATCAAGGATTTTGGGTTGGGCCAGCATTACGGGCAGCAGCCTTTTTACCCCAGGCTGAATTTGGGCGCGCGTGACCGAGAAAGAAGGTCCAAGCTCGTCGTAAAAGCTACGGTTGAGCGCACGCAGAAGCGATGCTGTTTCACTATTCATCAATTTGATTCTACTCGATCGTCTACGGCTGTTGCCACAAGCCTTCCCTTTTACCTGGGCCACAGATGGGTTAGAATTCCACTCGAAAAGGTGATCCTATGATTTCATTTCTTAATTCGCTTTCCCCAGTTCTACAGGCCTTGGCAGGAACCATCTTTACCTGGTTTATGACCGCCCTTGGCGCTGCCGGGGTCTTTATTGGCAAACAAATTAGCAAAAAAATGCTCAACGGCATGTTGGGCTTTGCATCCGGCGTCATGATCGCGGCGAGTTATTTTTCACTACTAGCCCCGGCCATTGCTATGTCTGAAGGTGGAAAAACACCTACCTGGGTACCCGCTGTCACCGGCTTCCTTTTCGGGGGTATTTTTCTGCTTTCAATAGATAAACTGCTGCCCCATTTGCACCCTGGGGGAAAAACCCCTGAAGGTCCCAAAAGCTCCTGGCAGCGCAGTGTCTTATTGGTACTCGCCATTACCCTGCACAATATTCCCGAAGGTCTTGCTGTGGGGGTTGCCTTCGGCGCGGCTGCAAGCGGTTTTGGCGATGCTAGCATCGCCTCGGCTATTGCGTTGGCGCTGGGTATTGGCATCCAGAACTTCCCTGAAGGTCTGGCAGTTTCAGTCCCTCTGCGCCGCGAAGGCATGAGCAAATGGAAAGCTTTTAGCGTCGGCCAATATTCTGGTCTTGTAGAACCAATTGCCGCCATGATCGGCGCTGCCGCCGTCTCCACCATGCGCGGTTTGCTGCCATACGCCCTGGCATTCGCGGCCGGCGCCATGATTTACGTGGTCGCGGAGGAGCTCATCCCCGAGTCCAAGCGTGAAGCAGAAGACCATTCCGACATCCCGACTATCGGGGTGATGTTGGGTTTTGCCGTCATGATGCTGCTGGATGTTGCCCTCGGCTAAACCATGAAACACGATGCCATTGCCTGGAAGAAAAAACGGGAATACAGCCCGGAAGAAATGGCCATTGCTGATTTAATCCTGGCTGAAATTATGGCTGGCAAAGCCATTCAACCAGCCCTGCGGGCACATCCGCTGCCAGGTGGGCGAGGCTTCCTGGCCAAACACGCCCTTGTGGCTGCTTACTACCAGCGCGTAGAAAAAGGTGAATTACAAGCAGACCCAGACTTGCTGGCCCGCATCCGCATGAAGCCTGTCCGCACCCTTTCCGGTGTGGCCACCATCACCGTACTCACCAAACCCGCCCCTTGCCCGGGAGAGTGCATTTTCTGCCCTACCGAAGAAAACATGCCCCAATCCTACCTTTCGGACGAGCCAGGTGCCCGCCGTGGCGTCGAGAACAACTTTGACCCCTACCTTCAGGTCAGCTCACGGCTTAAGGGACTGCATGAGGTTGGCCATCCGACCGATAAAATTGAATTGCTCATTCTCGGGGGCTCCTGGACGGCCTACCCCAAAGACTACCAGGAATGGTTTGTGCGCCGCTGCCTGGAGGCCATGAACGAGGAAAACCCGGAAGACGCGGCCCCTAGAGGCGGTTTGTTAGCTGTGCAACTCCGCAATACCAAGGCTCAGCACCGCAACGTGGGTATGGTCATCGAAACCCGGCCAGACCTTGTAAACCGCGAAGAACTGATCTTCTACCGCAAGCTGGGGGTTACAAAATTGCAGATTGGCGTGCAGAGCCTGGATGACCATATCCTGGCTTTGAACAAGCGCGGCCACACCGTGCAGGAAATGGTGAATGCCATCCAGTTGATCCGCCTGGCTGGCTTTAAACTGGTGGCGCATTGGATGCCCAACTTGCTTGGGGCCACGGTGGAATCCGACCGCCAGGATTACGCCCGCCTGTGGCTGGAAGGCTCAGTCCAGCCGGATGAACTCAAAATTTACCCATGCCAGCTTCTCAAACAGGCTGAACTTTACAAGTATTGGGAACGCGGTGAGTATCGACCTTATGGCGAGGAGGAATTAACCGAGCTCCTCGTGGAAATCAAGCCCACGACGCCCCGCTACTGCCGCATCAACCGCATCATCCGCGATATCCCCTCCAACCATGTCGTGGAAGGCAATCGCAACACCAGCCTGCGCCAGAACCTGGCAGCGCGCATGCAGGCTAAGGGTCTGAAATGCCAATGCATTCGCTGCCGCGAAGTACGCAGCAAGGATTTTGATGCCTTGAGCATGGATCTCCACGATTTGGTTTATGACACCGGCCAAACCATTGAACACTTCATCAGCTTTGATACAGCCAATGACGAACTGGCGGGTTTTCTAAGGCTTTCCCTGCCCAAGGCGAACAATCCCCTGGCAATAGCAGACCTTGATGGGGCGGCGATGGTCAGGGAAGTGCATGTTTTTGGTCAATCGCTGGAAATTGGTGCCGACGGCAAAGGCGCTGCCCAGCATCTTGGTTTGGGAAAACAACTCATTGAGCAGGCCAGTCAGATCAGCCTGGAGGCTGGTTTTACGCATTTGGCTGTCATTGCAGCTATCGGAACCCGGGAATACTACCGCAATCGTGGATTCACGGAAGGGGAACTTTATATGGTGAAGGGTCTCGCCAAAAATTAGCCGAGATTAAGGGTGGGTCTGCACCGGGTGTGTATCTTCCTCGGTGATGGGTGCGGGTGCTGCATCAGGATGGGTAGTTGGTTCCACGCTGCTGCGCTGTTCCAGGCGGGTGATCATATCCACCCGGCGCTGATGGCGTTCACCTTCGAAATTGGCATTTAGCCAGCCTTCCACGAGCAAAGTGGCCAAACCTCCAGCAATTACGCGGGCGCCCAGGCAGAGTACATTGGCGTTGTTGTGGCGTTTGGCAAAAATGGCTGAATATGGGTCACTGCAGGCAGCAGCCCGGATACCTTTGAATTTATTCGCGGAGATCGACATGCCAATGCCTGTCCCGCAGATCAATATGCCCCGGTCAGCCGCGCCGCCCAGAATAGCTTTGCACACTTTTTCTGCAATGCGCGGATAATCGCAACTGTCGGTGGTGTAGGTACCCAGGTCCTCATAAGCTATCTTGCGGCTATTAAGGTAGGTTTTGATTTCCTCTTTTAGGGCAACACCGGTGTGGTCCGATCCAATGGCAATTTTCATAAACACCTCTATTCAGCTGAGAATTATAACGGGAAGCCACATATATTTGAAGGTTGGGAGGAAACAGATTGGGAGGAAACGGCAAACCCAATGATTGCGGATGTTGATCGGAGAATCATCTCGAAATTCATAGCGTGAATGACTGAAAGCGCATGAGAAATCTTCCTTGGTCGAGGCCCTTCCTTATATATTATATATTCAGAGGTATGGTGCAGTCTGATGTAAAATCAATTTATAAACATCTCAAAGGATGTGAAAGGTTTAGGTTGAATAGATGATCTTAGTAACCGGCGCTGCTGGTCACATTGGCAATGTGCTGATTCGCGAATTAACAGAATCGGGGAACAAAGTGCGCGGGCTCGTGCTCCCAGGGGAAAACGTGAGGAGCCTCGATGGATTGGACCTTGAAATCTTTGAGGGCAATATCCTTGATAAGCCTGCCATGCTGCGGGCTATGGAGGATGTAGACACCGTCTACCACCTGGCGAGCCTGGTCAGCATCACCAAAGACAAAATTGATCTGATGCGCCTGGTCAACATCAAGGGCACCCAGAATGTGCTTGAAGCTGCCAGGGAAGCAGGTGTGAAAAAATTCATCTATACCAGTTCCATTCACGCCCTGGAACGTCCTCCACACGGCATTGTAATTGATGAGACCCTAAAATTTGATTCAAAGAATCCGGCCGGCCCTTATGATCAGACTAAAGCTGAAGCCTCCATTCTGGCTCAGAAAGCCGCTGCGGAAGGTCTTGACGTCACCATCGTTTGCCCAACAGGCGTGATCGGGCCATTTGACTTCAGCCGTTCAGAAATGGGCGAAATGATCCTCTCCTGGATGAAAAAGACACCTTCGCTTTCTTTGGATGCCACCTTTGATTTTGTGGATATTCGGGATGTCGCTAAAGGGCATATCCTGGCCGCTGAAAAAGGCCGCAAAGGCGAGACCTACCTGCTGTCTGGCGTGGATATCAAGATCAGCCATCTGCGCGCGCTGGTGCAGCAGGCCATGGGCATCAAAACCCGGGCAGTGATCTTCCCCTTCTGGTTTGCCAAAGCCATCGCGCCAACAGCGGAAATCTGGTACAAAATCACCCGCACACGCCCACGGCTCACAAGCTATGCCATCGAGACCTTGATGAGCAATTCAGACATTTCCTGCGCGAAAGCCTGCCGGGAGCTGGGTTTTGAGGCCCGTCCGATTGAAGAAACCGTGCGCGACACTGTACTTTGGTGGAAAGACAATCTGAGCAAAACCCACAGCAGCTTGCGCTTCGATTCTGTACTGCCTGAGAAGGTAAAATCTATTCCTGGTGGGGCTTAACCAAAATAGAAAGCGCGTAAACGCGCTTTTTTATGCCATTTTCTTTCTGGCGACCACCACCAAATCTGAACTGGTTTCGGGTTCAAAACTGTCGCCCGCCATATTTCCGTAGAATCTGACTTCGTCGAAGCCGGCTTTTTTGATTTCTTCCAGCAAGCGATCGGAAATGGTTGGATAAAGCAGCGTTGAATCCAGCTCCGTCTGCCAGTTGGGTAATCCATCCTGGGAGAGGGTCAGGATGTTGAACTGGATCAGGCCGTTGGGAAGGAAGTCGTAGAAGCGGAAGAATATGTAATGCTTGTTCTTGTCATCCACTGCCTGGGGGTCCATCCAGCGCAGCTTGTATTTGACAACTCTATCAAAATTGCGGCTCTGCAAAATCATGATGCAGCCTGGCTTAACCAAGGCCGCGAAATCAGCCAGCGCGTCTGCCAGCTCTTTTTGGGATTGTACATGCGGTAGCGAATTGCCAAGGCAGAGCAAGGCATCAAATTGCTCCCCGTTGAAAGCCTTAGCCATGTTTCCAAAACCAACCGTTTTGAGGTTCAGGTTTTGGTCAGCGGCGAAGGCGTTCGCTAGGGCTTGGCTGACCATTTCAGGGTAAAGGTCAGCGCCGCTCATCTGAAAGCCTTCATTCGCCAGGGCGATGGCATGGCGGCCGGTGCCGCAGGCTGCGTCCAACACCTTCAGTTCATGGGGGTTTTCACCCAGATTTGAGATTTCTTTGATTAGGAATGGCAATTCATATGTTAGGCGGCTTTTCCAATCAACAAAATAGTCGTATACCGGAGCAAGATGTTCGTACATACTATGCGTCCTTCTTTTCCATGGGTTGACAGTTGGGGCAATAATGGGTTCCGCGTTGCGAAACCGTTGTGCGGATAATTGGGGTGCCGCAAACCGGGCAGGGCTGTCCCTTGCGCTGATAAACCTGGAAGTAATTTTGGAAATCGCCTCCGCGGTAGACCCAGTCAATGCTGGCACCGTTGTGGGTTATGCCAAGGTTGAGGCTTTCCCTGATTTTTTCAAGCAACAGGGCAGCCTCGCTGGGGTTTATGCTGCGGCTGCTGCGTTTCGGGTTGATTTTGCTGCTGAAGAGAGCTTCATCTGAATAGATGTTGCCAATGCCAGCCAGAAAACTCTGGTCCAATAAAAGGCTCTTGATTTGGCGGTTTTTGTCCTGGAGTAAATGGTAGAAGATTGGCTCAGTCAGCTCAGGTGAGAACGGATCAGGGCCCAGTTTTTGGAGAATATCTGTCGGG